>JAYVQB010000418.1:0-4843 GCA_043757085.1 Verrucomicrobiota bacterium | reverse complement strand
ATCATTCCGCATTAACGATATAATGATCAAAATATGCGACGACCAAATCATTGAGAAGGAGCGCGAGTGTGTCGCTAGACCACTCGCCTAATTTTTGGGTCTTCAGCGTGGTGACGTCCCGTGCGGAAAAGTGGCGAGTAGGCTTTGCCATACTCGCGCTCCTTCTTTTTTTGAAGCCAAACAATGGTTATCACTCGCTACCTACGGCCGCCTTCAGGCGATATTGCGCCTTGTTCAGTTCCATCACTGTGTTCACATAGTCGAGCTTCGCGCGTGTCGCGTCTTGCTCGCTCTGCAAGGTTTCCAGCACGATGCCCACGGCGAACTCTTTCCGTTCCCGCGCCAGCTTGAGGGCTTCTTGCGATGCGTTCACGCTGGCTTTTGCAATGGTTACCTCGCTGCGCAAGAGCTTCACTCGTTCGTAATTCTCCACAACCTGCCGGATTACCTCGTCGCGTGTTTTCTCTTGTGATATAGATGCCTGGGCCGCCTGGCTTTCCGCTTTCTTGATGCGCGATGAGTCAAACAATCCGCCGGATCCGATGCGCCAGCCGATGGTAACTTGATAGTCCTCGCTGCCGCCGAATCGACCGGTGTCGCCATTCTGTCCGCCGCCTAGTCCACCTGCAAAAACTTGCGCCCCAATTGTAGGCACCAGCGGGCCATACTTCGCGCCGCGCACATTGGCTTTGTTCGCGTCCGTCAGTGCTTGTCCCTGCTTCAATTCAGGGCGGCGAGCAATGGCATCGCCGATGAGCTTGTCCAGCTTGATGACGGCGGATAAAAGCTTCAAAGGCACGGCATCATCTTCACGCGGCAACAGGGCAATGGTGCTGTCCAGATGAAGTAACTGCGACAGCTTAGCCGATGCGACGCGGCGTTGTTCCTCAGCTTGTTTCCAGAGAAGTTCATTGCGATGGAATTGTGTTTCCGCGCGCAACTGATCGCCTTTGAACGCGACACCAGCTTGCACGCCGTTGGTGATTTGATCTCCGTAATCTTTGGAGATGCGCACCGCTTCATCTGCCACGCGCACGTTTGCATGCCACTTGGCCAGATCAAAATAGGCTTCTGTGGCGGCAAGAATGCTCTGCTGTTTCTGCGCTGCAACACCATGACTGGCGGCCATCGTAAACTGCTTCGCAGCGAGCCGTTTGTAAATTGCATCACCCAAATCAAGCTGGGCGACAACCGTTGATCCTGCCGTGTAAGACTGTTTGTTCGCGTCAATGATCGCACCTTCAACATTCTGAATGCGACCGTCATGCGCCTTGTAGCCCACGCCCGGTGCCACCCACGGAAAGAACTGCCAGAGCGTGCCCGCTTCATTGGCCCGCGCTTCATTGAGTTTCTCTGCGGCAAGCTGCACATCAAGATTCTGCGCCCCTGCAAGTCGCAGCACGGTGGGAAGATCAATGCGTTCTGGTTCCGCAGCACGCACCGTCGCAGCCAGTGAAAGTGCCACCATCGCGCCTGCCGCAAACCGAGAACCAAGAACTGAAAACTGAGAAATCATCATCATTTGCCCTCCTTCACGCTGACAGTTTGTCCGTCGGTCATCGCGGTCGTGCCGACGAGTAAAATCTGGTCATCGGCACCGATGCCTTCGAGCACTTCCACATTCTTGCCGTCATTGAAGCCAGTCTTTAAGACCACGCGCTTCGCCTTGCCGTCCTTATAAATAAAGGCCACCGCCGTGGTCTTTTCCATCACCAGTCCTTCCACTGGTATGATGTTTGCAGCCTTGTGCGTCTCCAATCCAACTTTCACCGTGGCATACATGCCGGGGTGCAATTCATGCTTGGCGTTGTCCACCTCTGCTTCCACCAGCAAGGTTTTAGTCGCGGCATCAAGTGCGCCGGAATGTCGTGAAACGGTAGCATCAAAAGTTTTCCCCGGCAGTGACTCTACACTGAATTTTACAGGCTTATCTTTTGCTGCGAGAGCGGATTCATTTTCCGGCAACGCGGCTTGAAGCCTGATTTTGGAAACATCCACCAGCACAAACAATCCCGCTTGCTGAGTCGCGCCGCTGTTCGTCGCCGCCGGAACGAAGGCACCTTTGTCCACCCAGCGTTTCGTGATGATGCCCGCGAAGGGGGCTTTAACTTTGGCATACTCCAGCAGTGTCTCGTTCTTCGACATGTTGGCCTTGGCGACATCGAGCCGTCCTTTGGCGGCATCCAGTGATTGCGCGACAACGAGATCAGGCGCTTTTTTCACAGCGGCGCTGGTGCGGTCGAAATCAATTTGTGCCACCACCAGTTCCGCCTTGAGCTTGTCGCGCTCGGCCAGCAGTTCTGGCGCTTCGATTTCTGCGAGCACAGCACCCTCTTTGACTTCATCGCCGATGTCCGCGCTCACGGATTGAATGTAACCGCCGACCTTCGCGCAGAGCGTGGCTTGCTGATAGGCTTTAACTTCGCCGGGCAGCGTGATCCAGCGCGTGATGTCGCCTTGAGAAAGTTTGGCGACAGGAATGTCTGCGGCTAGGGCAGAAGAGAATGCGAGAAGCAGGCTCAAGGCAGTCATCCATATTTTGTAGTAATGAGAACGGGCAGAATGCCCGTTCAACACCCAGGCTGCAAGCCTGTGCCACAGTCTATGCAGGGATTTTATCAGTGAGGTCGGGTTCATATCGGAGGCTGTCGGGGTCATCGGGGTCGAGGGAAACAGATTTCTTCGGCTTGCCCATCATCAGCAGGGCGAACACGGCAGGCACGACGAACAAAGTGGCCACGGTTCCGAGTGCGAGTCCGCCAACTACTGCGCGGCCCAGCGGCGCGGTTTGTGTGCCGCTATCGCCCAGACCGAGCGCCAGCGGAATCATACCCGCGATCATGGCGAGGCTGGTCATCAAGATGGGCCGCAGCCGAGTCTTTGCGGCCTCGATGGCAGCGTCGGCGGGCTTCATACCAGCGAGGCGATTGCGCTCCGCAAAGGTGACGAGCAGAATCGAGTTCGCCACCGCAACGCCAACGGCCATGATGCTGCCGATGTATGACTGAATGTTCAAGGTCGTGCCTGTGAAGAACAAGGCGAGCGCCACGCCGCAGACCACGGCAGGCACGGTGGAGACCACGACCAGCGCGAGACGCAGGCTTTGGAAGTTTGCGGCGAGCAGGAGAAAGATCACCACCACCGCGAGCAGCAATCCGTTCTTCAAACTGTCGAGCATCTGCGTCATCGGCTGCGACTGGCCGCGCACATCCACCTTCACTTTTGGCGGCGCATCACCGACGGCTTTGATCGCCTTGTTCACCGCGCTGGCGATGCTGCCCAAGTCGGTGCCGGAATAATTCGCGGTGAGCGTGACGAGCCGCTGCATGTTGTAGCGTTCGTATTGCGCGACGGCTGTGCCTTCTTTGATGGTGGCAATGTTTCGCAAGAGAACAGGCTGGCCGTCTTTGTTGCCAACAGGAATGTTGCGCAAGTCTTCGACGCTTTTTGTCGCAGTCTGCGGCACTTGCACTTGCACGTTGTAAGTGACGCCCGTTTTACTGTCCGCCCAATACCCCGGCAAAATGAAACGCGTGGAGGAAGTCGCCGTGGCAATAGATCGCGCTGCATCAGACATCTTCACACCCTGCAAGCCAGCGCGTTCGCGATTCACGGTCACATCCAGCGTGGGGTAGTCGAGCGTTTGCGTGAACTGCAAATCGCGCAAGCCCTTGATCTTTTCCATCTCGATTTTGATCTTGTCCGCAAAGGCTTTGTTGTCCGCCAGCACCGGGCCGCTCACGGCAACTTCAATGGGCGTGTTCGCCCCGAAGCTCATCACGCGACTCACGATGTCGGCTGGCTCGAATGAGAATCGCGCATCGGGTAGTTCCTTCCTCAAGCGCTCGCGCATTTTTTCTTTCGCGGATTCGAGATCAATACCCGTGCCGGGTTTCATCTGAAGCTGGAGCACTGCTTCATCGGTGCCGCCATTGAATTCATAGATGAGATTGATCGGATAATTCGGCGCGTGAACTCCGACGAGGCCCATGGTGATGCTGACTTTGTCACGCCCCACAACGTCTTGCATGATGTCGAGCGCCTTCAACGAGATGGCTTCCGTCTTGTCCAGTTTCGTTCCGGGCAAGGCGCGGACGCGAAGCTTGATCTGGCCATTGTCCACCTTCGGAAAAATCTCGGTGCCGAGGAAAGGATAAAAACTCATCGTCACCAGAACCACACCGCCCAGCGCAGCAGGCACGATGATGAATCGCGCCTTCACTGTCGCCCACACGATGCCGCCGTAGCTCTTTTTAATGAGGCTGAACAGGTAGCCTTCTTTCGCTGTGTGGTTTTTTCCTAGCAGCCAGATGGACAAGACTGGCAGTAGTGTGTTCGACAACAACCATGAGGCGAACATGCTGAATCCGACCGCGAGCGAAATGGGAACGAAGAGCGCCTTGCCCGCGCCTTCCATGAAGAACGAGGGGATGAACACCGCGATGACGCACAACATCGCGAGCAAGCGCGGCACCGCCGTATCCACAATGGCCTTGCGCACCGCGCGCGCCGTGCCGAGGCCGTTGGCGAGTTCGTGATGAATGTTCTCGATGGCGACGGTGGCTTCATCGACGAGGATGCCGACGGCCAGTGCGAGACCGCCGAGGGTCATGAGATTGATCGTCTGTCCACAGAGCCACAAGGCAAACACCGCGCTGAGCAGCGCGAGCGGGATATTGATGACGACGATGAGCGTGCTCCGCAAATCGCGCAGAAAAAGCAAGACCATCAAACCAGTGAGCACGGTGCCGAGCAATCCTTCATGCACGAGATCGCTGATGGCGCGTTCTACCAGCGGGCTTTGATCGAACTCATAGCTCACCTTCACATCGGACGGCACCGC
>JAYVQB010000417.1:0-4851 GCA_043757085.1 Verrucomicrobiota bacterium | reverse complement strand
AATATCGACGATGTTGTTAATCGGGCGCAGTCCAACACTTTGCAGACGCTGTTGCAACCATTCCGGGCTGGGCGCGACACTGACATTTTTGATAATCCTGGCCGTGTAGAATGGGCAGGCATCTGGCGCATCCAGTTGCACCTCGTCGTCGGCGGCTGATTTTTCAGTAGGAGCCGTGACTGCCGACAGTGGCTTGAGTGATTTACCTGTGAGCGCGGCCAGTTCGCGACTGAGACCATAGTGACTGAGCAAATCGGAACGATTAGGCGTGATCTCCAAATCAAAAATCACATCCGGCGGCGAGATGTCGCGGAAGAGTTTTCCGACTGGAGCAGCGGAATCGAGGATGAGCAGGCCAGACTGATCATCGGTCAGTCCCAGTTCACGGCCACTGCACATCATGCCATTGGATTGCACATCACGCAGCTTGCCTTCTTTGATGACGATGCCACCAGGCAATAATGCGCCGGGCAGTGCGAGCGGGATTTTGTCTCCAACTTTATAATTCTTCGCTCCGCAGACAATCTGTCTCGGTGCGCCGCTGCCATCATCCACCTGACAGACGCTGAGCCGGTCGGCATTGGGGTGCTGCACGGATTCCAGAATCTGTGCGACAACGATCTTGTCAGAATCAACGCCGTTGACTTCGATGCCCTCGACCTCGATACCAGCAAAGGTGAGCAGGTCGCGCATTTTATCGACCGTCGTGTCACCGAGATCGATGTGTGTTTTGAGCCAGCTTAGGGAAACTTTCATGGGAGAGTGATTCGATGTTAAAACTGCGCGAGGAAACGCACATCGTTCTCAATCAAGTGTCGGATGTCCGTGATGCCGTGCAGGATCATCGCGAGGCGATCCAGTCCGAGACCGAAGGCAAAACCGGTGACTTCTGCGGGATCGAAGAGTCTGTCCCCGCGTTTGGATGAGACGGCTTCGAAGACGGCGGGATCAACCATGCCGCATCCGGCGATTTCAATCCAGCGGGCATCGCGCCCCTTCGCTTCCAGTTTGATGTCGATTTCAAAACTCGGTTCGGTGAACGGGAAAAAATGGGGGCGGAAACGAATCTGAATTTGTGGCCCGAAGATTTCTTGGAAGAAAAATTCCAGCGTGCCTTTGAGATCGGCAAGGCTGACATTGTGATCGACATACAGGCCTTCGAGTTGATTGAAAACACTGAGGTGAGTCGCGTCGATTTCATCGCGTCGATAAGCTGCGCCGGGTGCGATGATGCGCACGGGAAGCGCTTTGACGGTTTCCATGGTGCGGATTTGCACCGTGCTGGTGTGCGTGCGCAGCAAGCGTCCATCGGGAAGATAGAAGGTGTCCTTTTCATTGCGCGCCGGATGATCGGCTGGCGTGTTCAGCGCATCAAAGCAGTGCCATTCGGTTTCGATTTCCGGCCCTTCGGCGAGCGCGAAACCCATGCGGCGCAGAGCCTGCACTGCGCGATCGCGCAGTCGTGTGAGCGGATGCAGCGCACCGCCGGACACCGGGCGTCCGGGCAAAGTGATGTCGATGCCTTTCACGGCCTCGGCATCTTTCGCGCCTTGCAGCGCAGCCTGCTTCTGCTCGACGCCTGCGGTGATGGCGGTGCGCACTTCGTTGAGCTTGGCACCGACGGCAGCTTTTTGATCGGGCGGGACATCACGCATACCTGCCGCCACGGAATTGATGCGGCTTTTTTTGCCCAGATAGTTCACACGAAACGCTTCGAGGGACGCTTCATCGTTGATGGAAGCGAGCGCGGCGAGACCTTCGTTCTGGATTTGATCAAGCTGGTTGAGCATGGGGGGGTCTGTTTCAGGTATTCAATTTTCAGTGCGTATCAATGAAAACAAAAAGCCGGAGCTTGCGGCCCCAGCTTTTCGGCTATTCGATGAACTGGCGTGCTTCTTTTAACACGCGCCACTTACGCGGCGGCTGCGGTGTTCTTCTTTTCCAGAGCTTGTTTTGCCTGCTGGATGAGTGTGAGGAAACCGGCCTCGTCTTTGATGGCGAGATCGGACATCACTTTGCGATCCATCTCGATGCCGGCGGCTTTCAAGCCCTCAGTGAAGCGGCTGTAAGTGAGGCCCTGGGCGCGAGTGGCGGCGTTGATACGCAGAATCCACAGACGGCGGAACATGCGCTTACGGTTTTTGCGGTCGCGATAGTTATAGACCATCGCCTTGCGGACAGCGTCCTTGGCGTAGCGATAGAGTTTGGAGCGGAAGCCGCGATATCCCTTGGCGGCTTTGATGACGCGCTTGCGGCGCTTGCGGCTGGCGACAGCGTTGGTTGATCTGGGCATGGTGTGTTTTTCGTGAGCAGGCTGTTGTTAGGGATGCGGCGCGGACCTCACTTGCTCGAAGGTTTGAATTAATCCAAACCAGATCTGGGCGCCGTTGGTCGCGTTGAGCGGCCGATGTGTTATTTAACCAAAAGGCATGTTTTCCTTGATGTGCTTGGCATCGGACTTGTGCACCAATGCTGGCTTGCCGAGACGGTTTTTCCGTTTGCGGTTCTTGTTCTGTAGCAAGTGGCGCTTGCCTTGGCGACGGCGAAGAATCTTGCCGGTTCCGGTGATTTTGAACCGTTTGGAAACGGATTTTCTAGTTTTGGCAATGCCTGCGTTTTTGGACATAAGGGCGCGAAGGCTAGTTGGAAAACGCCCGGATGCAAGAGGAAAATACAGGCGGGTTCAGTCGCATGCTCGGACACCAATCACGGCCCTCGGCGATTGACTTTTGATTGTGCATGATGATCGCAGAAAAAACCATGACCTAGATTTCAGAAAACAAGACATTATGCATCTAAACTCAACAGAATGTCTCTCAATAGTGAGAAATTATCAGAAATAAAAAAAGAAGTTTGATATGATGATCCATAAATGCTAAAAGCTAAGACTTATTAAATTTATTTCAAACCATGCCAACCCTTGCGCCTGAAGCCAGTTCTGTAATCAGCAAGCCGGAATCAGACGCCGCATCTGCGCAGGGCATTCTCGACCAAATTAAAGGAGCGAATTTTTTTCTGCGCACCGCGCTCGATCAGGTTGCGGATGGTGTCTTGATTTTGCAGGGTGAAAATGCATCTGGCTTTGGCCCGCGCATTCTTTTCAACAACACGCCCATGGCCAGCATGGTGGGCGCTGATCCCGTGAAGGGCTTGCGCGAACGGTTCATTACTCAACTCGTAGCCACGCAACAAGAAGCGGACGATCTGGTGAAAGTTCTGCACATCGCAGCAAAAACCGGTTCAGCGGAGTGGGAAGGCGGATTGAAAACTTTCTATGACTCGCGCGTGGTTCCCTGCCGCTGGCGCATTCGGGCGGTGCAGAACAATCATGGTCTGCTCATGAATTACACCATCACGGTCTGCGCGATGGCAGAAAAAGTGAAGGCCGCGGCGCCAGCAGTGGAGTCTTGTGTGGCGGACGCGGATGCGTCACTGCGCTTGCGCAATGAGAACCTCGCATTCGCCGCGCGTGGGATGGCACATGACGTAAACAATATTCTCGGCATCATCGGTGTGCGAGTTTCTGAGGCGGCGCTGAGTGTGACTCCGAACTCGGAGGTTGGCACCTTGTTGGAAGAAGCGCTCACGGCGGTGAAGCGCGCACAGACCCTGACCACTGGAGTGTTGCAACTATCCAAAGACATCCCGGCAAAAGTAGAGCCGTTGGACATCCAGAATATCATCCGTGAAACCACCAGCGTGGTGCGCAGCGGAACAGCCGTGCGCATTGAAGTTACCGTGGAGGACAACCTTTGGGCTGCTGTGGCGGACGCCGCGCGCATTGGCCAGGTTCTGCAAAATCTCATCATCAATGGCATTCAGGCCATGAAAGGCGAGGGCCGCATGGAGGTTATTGCGCGCAACGCCCACATCACCCAGGGCGATAGCAGAATTTCTCCGGGCCGTTATGTTGAAATCATCGTGCGCGACCGTGGTGCCGGCATGCCGCCGGAGACAGTGTCGCGTTTGTTCAATGAATCGTTCACCACCAAGCAACGCGGCAACGGTGTGGGCTTGATGACCTGCAAGCGCATCATCGAGGATCACGGTGGCGATATCCGAGTGTCTTCCATGATCGGCACTGGCACGGAGTTCACATTTTTCCTTCCAGCCACGCATCTGGCACCTGCGAAGGTGGAGGCGCGTGCTCCGCAGACGCTGATGACCGGGACGGGATCCATTTTGTTGGTCGATGATGAACCTGATCTTCTCATTGCAACGGTCGCCGTGCTCAAGCGCTGCGGGTATCGTGTTTTCGCCGCGCACAATGGCGAGGACGGCGTGCGCACCTATCAGCAGCTCGCGCGCGCGAACGACCCGGCGGATGTGGTCATCATGGATCTCACGCTCGCCGGAGGACTCAGCGGCGAGGAAGCCATGCGGGAAATTCTCGCCTTTGATCCTCGCGCCAAGGTGATCGCGTCCAGCGGAGGACTCGTCGAACAGATGCGACAAGAATATACCGCAGCGGGCTTTGCGGAAGTCCTGCCCAAGCCCTACGTGGCCTCCATGCTCTCGCAAGTCGTGCATCGCGTGCTTAGCAGCGGCCATCACGGCAGCGCGATCGCTGCATGAAGGATGGCGCCATCACATTGTTGGTGCTGGCAGTGTTGATGCAGACTGTGGCCTTCGCGGATCCGTCTTTGGTCTCTGCCAGACCGAATGGCACAAAGTTGCAGGTGAAGAGCCAGAAGCTTGTGCAGGACTCGCCGCACATTTATCCTGGGGTTCTCGATGCCTCGAATTCAGAACTGCGCATGATGGTGAGCATCGCCACCCAGCGCATCTATCTCATCAAAGACAATCAAGTCGCGTTCGACACTCCAATTTCCAGCGCCGTCATCGGATATC
>JAYVQB010000416.1:0-4859 GCA_043757085.1 Verrucomicrobiota bacterium | reverse complement strand
GATCAGCGTCCACGGAGCCTGGTGGAAACAGTTGCAGGGCTTGCCGCCCTTGGTGACCCCATGGAGGCATGGGCAGTCTCCAGAGATTAGTTCCATCTCGTGGGTTATCCCCTCCGAAGTCCGCGAGGGCGCAGACTTCAGCACGCGAGGGCGCGCGCTCCAAGTATATCGTGCCCCGTGTGAAACAGCCTGTGGACGGACAAAGATATGCTTTGAATTCAACCCGCCAACGTCGGCTTATGCGGCACCAGTAAATCAGGCGATTGCGTGCGCGCCTTGGCGCGTTTCGCGGCCTGTTTGGCAAAGAATTCCTGCGAGCGCAGAGCTTTGCCTTTCTCTGTTTTGACGGACACATAAATTCCATCTGAGTTCAGCAGACGCGCTTGAACGTTGTCGGCAAAATAGGTTTGCAGAATCTCTTGGAGTCGCGCTTTGGCGTCGCTGTCTTCAATGGGTGTGAGCAGTTCCACGCGCTTGCTCAAGTTGCGCGTCATGAAGTCGGCGCTGGCGATGAAGACCACTGGCTCGCCACCTTGCCGGAACCAGAAGATGCGCGCGTGTTCCAGATAACGGTCGATGATGCTGACCACGCGAATGTTCTCGCTCAAGCCTTTCACGCCGGGGCGCAGGCAGCAGATGCCGCGGATGTTCAGCCGCACTTTCACCCCCGCGCGTGAAGCAGTATAGAGGGCCTCGATCATCTGCGGGTCTTCGAGGGCATTCATCTTCAGCATCATCTCGGCCTTGTCGCCTTGCTTGGCACGTTCGATCTCGCTCTCGATCATGCCGAGCAGCCGCTCGCGCAAACCGAACGGAGCCATGCTGAGCTTTTGGAAATGCACAAAGCGCGAACGTCCGGTGACGGTGTTGAAGAACGACGACGCATCCGCGCCATATTCCGCGCGGCACGTGAGATAGCTGATGTCCGTGTAAAGCTTCGCGGTGGATTCGTTGTAGTTGCCAGTGCCGAAGTGGATGTAGCGCACGAGACGACCCGACTCCCGCCGCATGACGAGGCAGATTTTAGCGTGTGATTTCAACCCGCGCACGCCATAAATGATCTGCGCGCCCGCTTTGAGCAAATCTTCCGCACGTTCCAGGTTGCGCGCTTCATCGAACCGCGCCTTGAGTTCCACCAACACGGTGACGTGTTTGCCCGCTTCCGCAGCGCGGATCAGGGCATTGATGATGCGGCTGTTCTTGGCGGTGCGATAAAGTATTTGTTTGATGGCCACGACATCGGGATCAGCAGCGGCTTCTTCGATGAATTGCAGCACCGGCTCGAAGGAATCGTAAGGATGATTCAAGAGCACATCGCCCGCGCGAATGATCTCGAAGATGGATTTACCCGGTTCAAACTCCGCCGGCATCGTGATCGGCCACGGCACCACATTGAGCGCGTCGTGACCGGGAATCGAGGCAATGGAAAAATACGCCCGCAGATCAAGTTCGCCCGGCACCATAAAAGTCTGCGCGGCCCCTGCCCCGCTGAGCCGCTGGATCACGCGCGTGAGTTCGCGCGATGCGCCCGCTTCAATCTCCAACCGGATGGTCGCGCTGGTGTTGCGGGCTTCGAGCAGTTCCTCCATCTCGCTGGCGAGATCGAGTGCGCTCTCGTCATCCACGGCGATGTCCGAGTTCCGGCTAATGCGGAATCGCGCGGTAGCCATCACCTGTTCCTGCGGGAAGAAATGATGGAGAAACAATTCAACGAGGTCTTCGAGATTGATGTAGGCATGACCGCTGCCGCTTTCCGCATCTGGGATCACCACCTGCCGGGGCAAATTTGACGGAAGCGAGAACATCACGCAACGCGATTCCGTGGCCTCCGGTGTCTTCACTTCTGATAGAAGCACAAGCTGGAGCGCAGGCAGTTGCAGCGGAGGTTCATCCGGCATCACTGCCAGAGGCGAGAGCACAGGAAAAATTTGTTCTTTGACATGCTCCTCCAGAAATGTCCGTTGCCCCGCCGTGAGTTCCGCAGGACGCAGTCGCCGAATGTGCTGCTTGTGCAGCGCGGGCAATAACTTGTCATTAAGCAAAGCATATTGCCGCGTGATGAATTCACTGGCTCGTTCGCGAATGAGATCAAGCTGCTGCGACGGTGTGAATCCGGCGGCATCTTTCGCGCGTTGGCCACGATCCTTCATGATCTGCAATCCGCCCACGCGAACCATGAAAAATTCGTCAAGGTTCGACGCTGAGATGGCGAGAAACTTCACGCGCTCCAGCAAAGGCAACGACTCGCGCTCCGCCTCCTCCAACACGCGCTCGTTGAAGGCCAGCCAGCTTAGTTCTCGATTGATGAAGCTATCGTGTGTCATTGTAAAATTTGTAAATCAAAGGGTGCGCAGCACGATTCCGTAGCCGTAGATTTCCTGGAAGATGTCGCACTTCCCGTTGATGGCGATCTGCTCGATGGTGGTGTCTTCCACGCCCGGTGTATCAATAAACAGGGTATCGCGCCCACGGCTGAGTTTGATTTTTTTGATGCGCTGCGAATGGCTGCGGTCGAGCGCATCCGCGATGCGCAGGATGGCGGCGAGCTTGAAGACCATCATGCGCTCCTCGCGTGTGAGATCGGAAAAATGCGGGTGATTTGGATCAGGATTGTAGCGTCGGTGATAACGCGCGAGCAACGCCACGATGACGCGGTCGCGCGCGCCGAGACCGAAGATCTCGGTATTGAGGATAAGATAGAGGCTGTGCTTGTGATGCTCCCGCTGGCTGACGAATAGACCGACCTCATGCAAGATGGCGGCGACGCGCAAGACGAGTTCGTATTTCGGATCCAGCCCGTGAAGCTCCTGCAGTTCCTGGAAAATTTGCTGCGCGAACATCGCCACATGCTCGGCGTGCGGTCGATCCGTGGTGTATTTTTTTGCAATGATCCGCGCGGCCTGTAGCACTTCGTCTTGGAAGGTCTTGGTCTGCGGATTGTTCGAGAGCAAATCCATCAGCAAGTCGCGCTGGAAGTCGCCTTCAGGAACTATGATGAGCTGGTCGTTGAAGCGTCGCGCCAGCGCGAGGTTGGTTTGCAACGCGGGAACCATACCTTCGATTCCGGTGTAATGCAGGTGCAGCTTGCGCACCATTTCATCCGCGCTCATGGCCGCGAGCTTCTCGGTGTAGGCCTCCATCTTTTTCAGTTCGATGATGGATGCGCCCTGCTTCGGAGCGACGATATGCGGGGCGGCGCATTGAATCTCGGTGCCGATGGCAACGTGATATTCCGTGTCGTGATAGTGCGAGTAATCCGTCGCGAGATGATCGACCACCCCGCGAATCTGTTCCTCAATGTGAAGCAATCTCTGCGCGCCCGTGACTTCTTCATGCGCCACGGCTTCCCGCGTGCGGAAAATGCCGAGCCGGTAACTGCTGTAGGCGGCGATGCGGCCTTTGCGGAAATAGAGCGCGCGGGTGTTGCCGGGTCCGATGTGGGAGACAAGTGTGTTCGCCTGCGCGATGCCGGGATTGTTCTTTAGCAGCCGCAACGTGGTCTGATAAATCAGGCGCGTCATATCACCGTCATCGATCATTTCAACGCGCCGACCGCCCGTGACCTGCATTCGATTGAGAAAAATCTCATGATTCACTGCTTCGGACAAGATGTTCGTGGTGAAGCAACGCACCGCTGCAGGTGGCACGGCGTATTCATCAAGCGATTGCTGAAACTCGCGCAGGATGGCCGCGCCTTGCTCGACGATGGGCCGCGAGACTACGCCCGCACGAAAGATGTCGCGGGCCAGCGGCAAAGGTTTTTCCAGATAATCGAGCGTGCTAAAACCGCCTTTTTCCGTGCGCTCACCGATGAGCAGGCTCACCGTGGTCGCGCCAAAGTGAATGACAGCGGCGAGTTCGGCGGCTGGTTGTGGTGCTACTGCTGGAGGTTCAGGAGTCATAGATTACGATTGTCCTTTAAGCCACGCTACCGCGCCGATGGCCACGGCATTGCCGCCCAATTGGGCGATGGAGAATTTGATGCCTTTGAATATCTCTGGAACGGCAAATCGCTGCACCTCATCGCGCAGCGTTTGCAAATAGAGCTTAGGCATTTCTTCCACCAATCCACCGCCGAGCGTGATGTGATCCGGGGCCATGAGATTGACCACAATGCCAATGCCCATGCCGAGATAGCGCAACGAATTACCGAAGATCATGAGCGTGGAGTCGTCGCCAGAGCGGAAGGATGCGCTCAATGCCTTGCTCTTCATTTCGCGCAATGACGCGCATGTTTTGGCATCAAGCTGGGGCGCGTTACCGCGATAGCATTCCACACTTGCCGCTGACGCAATGCCCAGCCGACTGGTCAGGTCTTCAAATAAAACGGTTCCCGAAATGCTGGAACTCAAGTGGGTGCCTGGCAGCCGAATCATGCCCAGTTCCATGCAGGAAACTCCACGCCCCTGCACAAGTTTCCCGTCATAGACAAATCCCGCGCCCAAGCCCGTGCCGGGAAACACGCCCAGCACCGACCGCGCACCACGCGCCGCGCCCATGGCGTATTCGCCGAAGGTTCCCGCGTCCACATCGTTGAGCACCGCGACCGGACAGCGAAATGACTTCTTCAAAATATCGCCCACATGCGTGCGATGCCAGCCGAGGTTCGGTGCGTTGATGAGCAAGCCAGTGTCAGAATTGACGGTGCCGGGGCACGCGATGCCGATGCCCTTGAGCTTCTCCGGCATCACGCCCGCAGCCTCCATCGCCTCTTTGATGGTATTGCTGATGCGCTTCATGCCCTTCACGGCAGAGCCGCTCTGAGTGGATTTGCGCGCCGTGCCCAGCACCTTGTAATCAGCATCCAACACACAAGCCATCATCTTGGTGCCGCCCAGATCGAATCCGACCCAAAACGG
>JAYVQB010000415.1:0-4863 GCA_043757085.1 Verrucomicrobiota bacterium | reverse complement strand
GTCTCCGTGACGGTGAGCATGGCGTAGTCATCGACCAAGATGGCCACGGTGGCGGGCAGCACGGCACTCCTCATGTCCAGCGTGCCGGAATAATTTTTTGTCTCCGGCGCACTGGGAGACGAATCACCGAGAAGATCGATGAGGGATTGGGAATCTTTTTGTTTGATGGTTTGTTTTGCCAGATTCTCGTTCTTAGGATTCACCGTCTTATCCTTGTCATCACGCACTTGCGTCATGGTCCATACGTTCAGCTCCCCTGATGACTTCAGGTTTTTCGCGTAGGGGATGTTTCCAGTGACGGTCACCGTTTGTGCGTGGGCGGACTGTGCGCTGATGGTCACTATGACCAAAAGCATCCATGCTCTGGCCAAAGCGGTCAATTTTTTAGATGGCTTCGGGCGTTGCATCATTTCTTCGAGGCGGGAGTTGACGGCTTGGTCACTGGTGGCTTGGGAGCCAAGGGATAGGCGGCGTTGAGCAGGCCGAGGTATTTCTGGTGTTCCTTGGGGCCTTCTTGTTTGCCGTAGAGCACGGTGAAGAGCGCTTGCACCGCCAACTCGGAACTACCTTTGTCCGGACGTGCGCCATCGTGGAGGTGATACCAGAAGACGGTGTAGTGAGGCAGGCCTTGGTTCACATAATGGTTCCCGGCAAAAATCCGGTGCATGCTTGTCAAGCTTGGCCATTTGGCAAACTCTTTAACTCGCAGGGACCACTTCATGCAATCCACATACAAGGCGGGGGACTCCGTGGATTTAAGAAGCAAACCAAGAAAGCTCACCACCCGCTCCGGGCAGTGCTCCGGCAGGGCGTTGGCGATGGGCATGATGATGTCAGTGACAATTGGAATCTCCAGTTCCCTGGCCCGCGCTGCGCGATCAGTGGCGGTGACGGCTACCGTGCAGAGCATCTGATCCAACAGATGGAAGGCGTCCACGCGGTCTTGCTCAGTGCCGCAGGCCACGATGTAATCCACCGCCAGCAGGGACTCCAGCCAGTGCTGGGCAAACAAGGCGCGGCTGCCCTCTGGCTGGTAATAATTTCCCTTATATTCATCCACTTTTTCATAGTGTTTTTTTACAATCTGGGCGGCGGTTCCACTGAAAAGAACTGCGTCCACTTCCAAGGTGATGTGTTCTTTTTCGAGGAGACTGCGAACCCACGGGTAACGTTGCTCGAAACGCTCACGGTGCGCCTTGATTCCGGCGACATCGGCAAAGACCGACTGGGGCGAAGTGGAGATGAACTTGAAAGCCTTCACCTCGCCCTTGGTGGCGAACATCTGGCGTTGGACTTCCGTCGGCTTATCCGGCAGGCGGTTGAAGGTCTCAATATAATCCCAAAACGCTTTCTGCACAGGAGTCTGGATTTCTGGGGCGGGTCTAGCTGGCAGCTCTGGGTTCCGCAGAACAGCGCGGCCTACCGAGACTGTGTCCGCATGGTCTTGTTGCGCAACATCAGGGGCGCGTTTGCACCCGGCCAAAAGCAGACAAACGGGCAAACAACAGGTTTTAAGCAGAAGCGCGTAACTGCGTGACTGCGACCACAGCAGGCGCTGTGAAACCCGGATGTGGCCATGCAAAGAGCTTGAAAACATCAGCGACAATGCACGGGCAAGAGGTGAACGCGAGCCCCCCCCCTCGCAGTCCCCTCGCAGTCCCCTCGCAGTCCCCTCGCAGTCCCCTCGCGGTCCTGCGTATGGGGTGAATATTGATATTTTGGAGAAGGGTGCTCATGGCTGACGGGCAGCAGTGTAAATACGAGAGCGTGTATTCTGTCAATCTATTCTTCGCTGAATCCATTCTTACTGAATAGTATAATTTTCTGAACTATAGGGGTAAAGAAGAATCACTAGCGCGCGCAGTGTTCCTGACTAGCCTGCACACTCATGTCAGCCACCAACCGCCTCGGCCAGCTTCTCCTCACCGGTATTCCCGGCCCTGAGCTTGATGGCGACACGGCGGCGCGATTGGAAAAACTCCAGCCCGGTGGCTTCATTCTTTTCAGCCGGAACCTGCGCGATGCCACGCAACTGAGAAAGCTCTGCGATGATTTGCGCGACCTGAGCGAGACCGAACCTTTCATTACGATTGATCAGGAAGGCGGGCGCGTCTCGCGTCTGCGTTACATCGGACAAGAGCCGCCGAACGCCCAGCAGCTTCGTGAAAAAAATGATCCCGCACTGATTGCAAAGCATGGTGAACTTACTGGCCGCGTGCTGCGTTTGTTCGGCATCAATCTCGATCTCTGCCCGGTGCTCGACATCAGTTACGACGACAACGCAGACAACTCGCTCAAGGGCCGCTGCTACGGCACTGATCCGCAGCAAGTGGTCAACAATGCTGGCGTGTTTAATCGCGCCATGCGCAAGGCGGGCGTGCTCAGTTGTGGCAAACACTTTCCCGGCTACGGCCCCGCAGAATGCGATCCGCATGAATTTTTGCCGATCATCACCAAGTCGCGCGAGGCGCTGGAGCGGGAAGAACTTCTGCCCTATCGCACTTTGATGCCAGAACTCGACAGCGTCATGGTCTGTCATGCGAACTACAAGGCCTTCGATCCTCACAACGAGCGCTGGCCCGCTTCGCTCTCTCACAACATCGTGCAAAAACTTTTGCGCGATCAACTCGGTTTCGATGGACTCGCCATGACTGACGATCTCGACATGGGCGCGATCTTGAATGAAGTCACCTTTGAGCAAGCCATTCAGGAAGCCATCAAAGCTGGCAACGACATGGTGATGATCTGTCATCGCCTGGAAATGGTCGAACAGGCGAAGCTTCATCTCGAAGCCTTGCCCAATCCTGTGGTTCACGATGCGCTCCTTCGCATTGAGCAGACCAAAAAGAAACTCAGCAAACCTACGCGCTTCTCGCTCGAAGAATTCGCGCGCATCAACAACGAAATATGGCAGCTTCGCGTTGACACCCTCGGCGAAGATCGCGCCAAAGATTTCAGTGTCGAAGACGGCAAACGTTCCCCCGTTGAACTTTATTGAAAGGATGAAGTCTGAAGGATGAAGGATGAATTAAACCAACCTGAAGACTTGAGAATCCGCACCAAGCGGTTCGCCTTGGCGATCATCAAGGAATATGTCGCTCTGCCAAAAAACGATGTGATGCGTGTCTTGGGAGGACAGTTCCTGAGATCGGGAACATCCCCTGGAGCTCATTACCATGAAGCATGTCGTGCGCGCTCTGACGCAGAATTCATCAGTAAGTTGGAGGTGGCGTTGCAAGAGCTTGATGAAACCATTTACTGGCTTGATCTCGTCATCGACTCCGGCTTGCATGCCGCACCCACCGGAATCACGGCACTGATCCCAGAAGCCAATGAACTTATTTCAATCTTCACCACAATAGTTCGCAAAAGAAAAGCCGCGCGATAATCTTCATCTTTCATCCTTCATCCATCATCCTTCATCTTTTCCCCTCCCATGATCCTTCCCATTGTCCAACAACTCCTCGTCCTGCAAGAACGCGATCAGCGAATTCGTGCGCTCACTAAAGACCTCAAAGACGCTCCAATACTAGAGCAACGGGCCAGAGCTCGGCTTGAGGATGACGAAGCTGCCGTTGCCGCCGCGCTCGCTGGAGTGCGTGAAGTGGAAATGAAGATTAAGAACCTCGACCTCGACGCCCAGACTCGGCGCACTTCCATCACGCGGATCAAAGAGCAACAGTTCCAGACGCGCAAGAACGAGGAGTTCCAAGCTCTCAGCCATGAAGTGACCCGCTACGAAAATGAAGTCCGCGCACTGGAGGACAAGGAGCTGGAGTTCATGGAGCAGTTGGAATCGGTCAAACCGGCGCATGTGACGGCAAATGCGAAACTCTCAGAGACAAAGAAACATGTGGAAGAAGAACTCGCCGCACTGGCCGCACGCGCGAAGAATGTCGAAGCACAACTCGCTGAACTCAAGGCTGACCGTGCCCAGCTTGCCTCCGCGGTGGATGAAACCACGCTGAGTCTCTATGACCGTCTCTTGAAGAGCAAGGGCGATGCCGCCGTGGTGCCGCTCCATGGCGAAATCTGCCAGGGCTGCCACGTCAAAGTGGTGCTCGACACCCAGATCAAGCTCAAGGCCAATGAAAACATCACGCAATGCGAACAGTGCGGGCGTGTGCTTTATGCAGAAGGATGATGGCGTGTGAACTCAGGCCATTCGCATAAACATCTCCGGCGCAATTTCTGGGCGCATTGCCTGGAAGGCGGCTTCTACATGGGGGGGATGACCTTCATATCGGTCGAACTGGTTCTGCCATCATTCGTCGATTCACTAGGCGGGTCCAGCAGTCTGGTCGCACTCATGCCCGTGCTGCTGCCAGCGGCTTTCTCCATATTCGGATTATTTGTCGCGCCACTTGTCGAGCGTTTGCATCGCCTCAAACCCTTCGTCGTAACCTTCGGCGCAGTCCAAAGACTTCCTTACCTCATCGCCGCGCTGCTGATGTTCTGGAAGCCATCAGCCGGTTCCATGCTGCTTCCCATTGTGGTGCTTACGCCAGTGATATCTGGCTTGGTTGGCGGCATTGGCGTGAACGCATGGATGGAAATGGTTACGCGCATGATCCCGGAACATCTTCGCGCCTCGGGATGGGGCGTTCGTTATCTGCTTCAGGGTGTCATCGGCCTTGGCGCGGGCCTGGCCATCCACGGAATTTTAAGCTGCTACCCCGATGGCGACGCGCGCGGTTATGCGTGGCTTCACCTCATCTGCTTTGTGTTTCTGCTGCTCTCTTTTATTTCGCAAGCCGTGATGAAGGAATCGCCCGATCCGCATCCGATCAAGCTGCCGCGCCCATCTTACAAAATGTATCTGCGCGAGCTGCCACAGCTGCTCATGTCGCAGCCGCATTTCCT
>JAYVQB010000414.1:0-4875 GCA_043757085.1 Verrucomicrobiota bacterium | reverse complement strand
GGCATCCGATTCACGTGTGAAGCAAATGTCACATCCACCCGACGGCAGTCTTCAGTGGGATCTTGACGATGTTGCGTCAGCCCTGAAGATTACACCGGAGGATGTCCGGCTTTACTTCACCGATGGTCGGCTTGTCTCATTTATTCGGTCGAAGCTGATCTATGACGCGCTGAAGTCGAGAATCGAAATGACCCATATGCTGTCGGTTAACGATGAATTGGAAGAGCTAATCCTCTCAGGCGAGAGTGATCGCGTGGAGTTTAAATCAACCTTGCGTTACGATCTGAGGACTAGGGAGGTGAATAAGAAGCTCGAATTTGTCATCGCAAAGACAATCGCCGCGTTTATGAACTCTGAAGGCGGAGACCTCCTGATCGGAATCGACGATGAGTCGAATGCATTGGGACTCGAAGACGATTTGAAAACGTTCGGGAAGAAGAATATCGACGGCTTCGAATTGCAACTGATCGAAGTCATCAAGCAACACATCGGCATAGAATGCACAGGTCACATAAAAATTTCATTCCCTATCTATGACAGTAAGAAGATATGTCGTATTCAGGTTTCTAGGAGCGGCACTCCTATTTTCACTAAGCATGAAGGCAATGACGAATTCTTTGTGCGCACAGGCTGCTCTTCTCAACCTTTGAGTCGGGAAAAGCAAAGGCTTTACGAGAAAGCACATTGGTCTTAGGCGCTTATCTTATAGCTTTGTATTTGCCCCTTCTATTGATTTGTAAGTAGTCCACAAGGGGCCAGTCCACGCAACGCAACAAAACCTTTTTCACAGCCACAAGCCAAGAGTGCAGCAACGGTAGTTTCCGGGGGAAAGTAGCCCGAGACTCTCTTCGCGGGTGTTGATCACGATAGCAACTCGCGATGGGACTCGCGAGCTACGTTTCAGTATCTTCGCGGCTGAGGAAATCCCACTTCTGATTTTGAAAGTCGTTACATAGAGTAACGATTTTCAAAATCGTTCTAACTCTAGCTAAGCCTGCGACGCAGCGGGCGGTTCTTCTTCTGCAACGATTTCTTCAACCGCCTCGGGAGTCTGCACTTCTTCCGTGTCCTCAACTGACTCTTCAGTTGCAACCGTTTCCGTTGTTTCTGCTGTCGGGGGTTTTGCTGCTTTCGGCTTCGCGGGTGGAGGCTCGGTGACGCCGATGAAGACGATGCCGTCGGAGTATTCGATGACGTAGCCTTCGCTGTTGAGCCAGTGCAAATCTTTGAGCGCTTGTAGCTGTTCGCTTGATGCTTCTGCCGGCGCAACCGTGGGCGCGTCCGTTGGCGGAACTGTTGGTGTGTCTTCGGTGACCGCAGGTTTTTCGGTGGCAGCAGTGCTGGGCGCGATGGCTTCCAGGAGTTGTTTCACTTTGATGCCGGGCTTGGCTTTGACGATCTCCAATATCTTCGCGATGCGGTCGGAGAGCACGATGGTGCTGTCGAGCAGACGTGGGCGCACGCGACTGACCCAGAGCTTGCCGCCGCGACGTTTGAAGAGCTTGAGTCCCAGTTTTTCAAAGCCTCCGCAAAGTTGCTGCGCAGTGGGCAGGAGATGTTTACGCGCTTCATCCACACCTTTGCGCAGCGCGTGATAGAGGCCGGGCGAAAGATTCTTTTTTGGGATGTTTCCGGCGACCGTGAATTGTGGAGCCTCGGTGATCAAGGCCTCGGCATGATGCGCGCGGAAGTGCGCTTCCATCTCGGCGCGGGACTTGAATTTAGGAGCCTCGCCGCCCTCGGGGACTTCGGCTTTGAGATCAATCCATTGCACGCCGCGCTTTTGAGATTCTTTCCACTTCTCGATGATCTCGGGGCTGTTGTCGGTGCGGATTCTGCGTTTGTAATCTTCGAGGTAAAGATTGAAAAAACGCTCGCGATGAATTTTGTGCAGTGTGCTCTGATAGCTGTGATGACTGGGCGGGCCGAGGAGTTCGCCGCTCATGCCGCAGATGGCGATGCTTGTGAAATTTCCTTTCGGCTCTTCGAGTTCGATCTCTTCCTGACGATAGTATTGGCTCAAAACATCGCTGTGAATCAGGTGCGCCATGGCCTCGTCACGACTGACCCAGACTGAGCTGTCGGATGAAATGACGGAGAACTTTGCGTTCGTTTCCGCTGCAAGTGTGAAGCCGACACGGAAGCGGTCGCCGCTGGCGAGCACGAGTTTGGCAGCATCAAAGACACTGTAAGCCTTGCCTGCGGTGCGGATCATTTGCGCCATGGCCTCCACGGCTTTCGATTCCGGTTCCAGAGTCACGGTCAAACCATGAACAACGGGTGGTGCCTCGAAGCGATCACCTTGCTGACGATCATCGCGTCGGTTGAATCCTCCATCTCTGCGGTCAGTTCGGCGTTCATCGCGTTGGCCACGATCATCACGCGGTCCACGCGGACCACCAGCGGGCGGACGTCCGCCATCAGAACGCGGGCCGCTGCTGCCACGGGCATCGCCACGACCAAAGGAACGCCGGTCATCACTGCGGAAGCCACGGTCATCGCGATCACGACGAGGGCGGTCATGCGACTCGCGATCATCGGGCATGTGAGTAGGTTGCGACTTGCTAAAGTCAGCGACCCATGCGGGCATGAGGCGAAGATCGGAAAGGTCGATGGCGGTTGCTGGCTCGGAGGAGTCGGACATGAAGGGAATGAAATGAGCCGCGAGTGTCGCAGTTTTGCCGGGCAAGGCAAGATTGAATCTCGGCAGGTTTTTCCATGTTGCAACCTGCGGATGCGGTGACGGACTTCTTTCTTAATCGAAGTGTTGTGGGCTGCTAGCCCTCAGAAAATGTGGGCTGGCAGCCCACAACACAAAAAGCCGCGCCATTTCTGGAGCGGCTTTTTTGACGAATTGGTTGTAGTAAAAACTTACAGCGAACTCTGCACCAGCGCTTCAAGCTTCACGATGTCCTTGGCGAAGTTGCGGATGCCCTCGGCGGTTTTTTCAGTGGCCATCGCGTCTTCGTTGAACATCCAGCGGAAAGATTTTTCATCGCACTTGATGCGTTCGATCTTCGCGGCTTTGGCAGCGGCGACGGTGAGCTTCGGAGCGATGGATTCGCTGGTAGCTTGAAGTTCGCCCAGCAACGCGGGGCTGATGGTGAGCAAGTCGCAGCCGCAAAGTTCGGTGATTTCGCCTTTGTTGCGGAAGCTCGCTCCCATGACTTCGGTCTTGTAGTCGAAGTGCTTGTAGTAATCGTAGATTTGCGTCACGGACAGCACGCCGGGATCTTCGGTGGCCGCATAATCTTTGCCTGTGCTCTTCTTCCACCAATCGAGAATGCGGCCCACGAATGGCGAGATGAGCTTGATGCCGCCCTCAGCGCAGGCAATGGCCTGGGCGAGCGAGAAGAGCAGTGTGAGATTGCAGTTGATGCCTTCTTTTTGCAGGACTTCTGCGGCTTTGATGCCTTCCCAGGTGGAGGCGATCTTGATCAAAATGCGCTCGCGCCCGATGCCGTCTTTTTCATAGAGATCAATGATGTGGCGTGCCTTCGCGATGGTGGCAGCGGAATCAAAAGAGAGGCGGGCATCCACTTCTGTGCTGACGCGACCGGGAACGATCTTGAGAATTTCCGCACCGAAATTCACGAGGATGCGATCCATGATGGAATCGACCAACGCCGCGCCGCTCAATGAGCAGCCCTTGTGATCCGCGATGGCTTTGTCCACCAGCGGCTTGTATTCCGCCTTCTGCGAAGCGGCGAGAATGAGCGAGGGATTCGTAGTGGCATCCTGCGGCTTGTAGGCGCGCATGGCTTCGAAATCGCCGGTGTCGGCGACCACGACGGTGTGTTGTTTGAGCTGATCGAGCTGGTTCATAAGTAGGTAGTTATGATAAGGGGGAGTGAGTTGGATGCAAGGTGGGAGTCGGGGACAAAAAGTATTCATATGGGGTAGGGCGGCCCATCTTGGCCGCCTGGCGGCCAAGATGGCCACCCTACCCTCCAACTAATGCATGTGCTGCGCAATCGCGCGGCCAATCTCCATCATTCGCGCTTTCTCCTCTTCGGAAAAATCATGCGGCGTCATCAGGCCGACGCCGAGAGTGCCGCGCAGTTCACCGTCAAGCAGGCAGGGCACAGCGAGGGAGCCTTGCACATTGGTGGCGCGCGCGCCGGGCTTGGCCACACCGCCGAGATCGGTTTGCAGATTGCACAGCTCGACTGGCTCGCGGCGATCTGCGGCAACACCGGCGATGCCTTTGCCGATTGGGATATTGTCGATGACTGACATCAAATGGGGCGGAATGCCGCGCTGCGCGACAAGTGTCAGCAGCTTTGTCTGCGGGTCGAGACGGTGCAGGGTGCCGGTGGTGCCGTTGAAGTCGGCGATCACGGCATCGAGAATGGCTTGCCAGTCGTGCTGGGCGGTGGAGAGAAGTTGGGATATTTGTGAATTCATGGGAAGAGAAGGTCAGAGAATAACTTGAAACTTGGAACTTGGAACCTGAAACTGCCGTCCATGCCTCCTCCAAAAAAAGCCGCGCCCTCGAACTTCACTGCCGTCATCGGCACGGATGAGGCGAACGTGAAAGAGGCTGCGCTGAAGCTCTCGCGCGAACTGGCACCGGCGGATGCGGGAGATTTCGGCGCGGAGATTATTGATGGCGCGGCGGAGAGCGCGGATCACTGCGCGCAGATTGTGCGCAGCGTGATGGACGCGCTGCAGACTCTGCCGTTCTTCGGTGGCGGAAAATTAGTGTGGTTGAAAAATGCGAATTTCCTCGCGGACAGCCAGGTCGGAAAGACCATCGCCGCGCTCGAAGGTGCGGAGGCGATACTCGATTACGTGGAGAAACATTTGCCGCCGGATGTGAAATTTCTTCTCAGCGCCACCGTAGTGGACAAGCGTCGTGCCGCGTGGAAGCGC
>JAYVQB010000413.1:0-4877 GCA_043757085.1 Verrucomicrobiota bacterium | reverse complement strand
GCGTAAGCAGCAAATGATGAAGCTTCCTTTCTTGCCGCTGCGCGGTTGGGTTTAGGTCGGCGGTAGGAAACGCGCCGCTCCTTGGTTCAGGAATGTAGTTCGCGAGTCACTTCGCGAGATTCAAACGGCTTAGCCGCGCAAACAAGACACTCGCGAAGAGACTCGCGAGCTACGATTCGATCTTCTCCCTCAGCAAGTCCGTCACCATCTTCGGGTTGGCCTTGCCGTAACGACACTCTTGCGGTATTGATTAAGAGTCATGCGCCAAATTCGTCCGACCATTGAAGAACTCAAGAAGCGCTACTCGCGCGCAATGGCGCAGCGCAAGATGATCGAACGTCGCCATGCCGAGCACCCATCGCTTGCGACGGCACCGAAGATTCCTGACAACTCCGAGCCGTGGTTGCCGCATCCGCCACAAAGTCTGGCGGAATGCATCTGGATCGCTGACCAAGTGTCGAATAGGGTTGAAGAATGGAAAAGCGCATTTCTACCGACGACTTCGTCCGCGAACTAGCACGGCGGCACAGGGTGCTCATGCTTGGTGGCATGGCGGTCATTGCGCATGGCCTGAGCCGCCCGACGAAAGATTCTGATGTGTGGCTTGAACCCTTCACGAGCACTGCGGAATGGTCGGAAAAACTGAACGCCATTGTGTTTTCTTTTGCCGGAGCCAAGAAGATTTTGAAAGAGCCTGGTCGGATGCCAGCGCGATGAAGGATGGCGTTCATCTTCCGAGCGAGATTGATCTCTATGTCACCAAGGCCAATACTGGAAGGGAACAGGATTGGAACGACCGGCTTTTTCTGGAGTCATTGGTGAAGAAACGTTATCGCGAACGGCTTCCCGTGTGTGGTCTGACCGAGGCGCAGTCATTGCTGGGCCGCTTCCTTGATCCCGAATGTCTGCAATATGCCCTCGACAATCCCAATGCGGCTGTGCGCGAAATGGCCCTGAAACATTTGCGTGAATTCGAGTCGGAAGGCGACCCGTATTCGCGCGACATTCTGGCGGAATGGCGGAAGAATAATCTGCGTAACCGTCAGGCTTCCAGCTCCGCAATCCACACGACGTTCTCCGGGATGGGCTGGGAGTGCCGCCGACCTCGTGCGGCTTGAAAACCTCCTCGCGAAGCGACATGAATGCAGTTTGCCGCTACGCGGTGGATGAACGACGCCGCACGAGGACGGCGGCACTCCCAGCGGTCAGGCCTCACACAACAGCATTTTAGCAGTAATTCCCGATAGTTGAATCTCGGATGCTCATCTGGAGCTTCCCAATTTGGCCGTCTGACACAGACGGCCTACATCCACCTCGCCACATCCTTGGCAAAGTAAGTCAGGATCATGTCCGCGCCAGCACGCCGGATACCTATCAATGTTTCGAGAACAATCTTCTTCTCATCAAGCCATCCACTCGCGGCAGCGGCTTTGATCATCAGATACTCACCGCTCACCTGATAGGCGGCGATGGGCAGTGGAGTCATCTGCCGCAACCGGTAGATCACATCCAAATATCCGCCCGCAGGTTTCACCATCAGCACGTCCGCGCCTTCGTCTTCATCGAGTGCGGCTTCACGCTCGGCTTCGCGCACGTTGGCGTAGTCCATTTGATAAGTCATCTTGTCGCCCGCACGCGGCGCGGAATCGAGCGCGCCCCGGAACGGGCCATAGAATGCGGAGGCATACTTGGCCGTGTAAGCCATGATGGAAACATCTGTGAAATCATCTCCGTCCAGCGCGGCACGCAACGCGGCCACGCGACCGTCCATCATGTCGCTCGGAGCCACCATGTCCGCCCCGGCACGCGCGTGGCAGAGCGCCTGTTTGCAGAGTGCGATCACCGTTTCGTCATTCAAGATGCGCCCGTCATCCGAGACTAGCCCGTCATGCCCGTCCGCATTGTAGGGATCAAGCGCGACATCAGTGATGACCGCCAGCGAAGGATGCGCTGCTTTCAACATTTTGATCGCACGCGGCACCAGTCCCTTCGGATTCCACGCTTCCTTGGCATCGCGCGTTTTCAGCTTGTCCGCAATCGCCGGAAATAGAACCACCGCCGGAATGCCCAGTGCATGAGCCTCGCCCGCTTCCTTGACCAAACCATCAAGGCTCCAACGTGTGCAGCCGGGCATGGAAGCAATGGGCTGGTCATCTTTGCCAGCGTGAAGAAACAGCGGATAGATCAAATGACCCACGTTCAATTCAGTCTCGCGCACGAGATCGCGAATGGCGGGCGTGCGACGGTTGCGGCGGGGGCGAATGGGGAGGTTCATAAGGCTTGAAAAAATTATTTCGACACCACATCAAATCCGTCTTTCCGATCCTTCACGATCCAGCCTGCGGCTTCGATCTTCTTGCGCAACTCATCCGCAGCCGCCCAGTCCTTCGATTGCTTCGCGGCCCAGCGCTGTTCGGCCAGAAGGCGAATATCCTCAGACACAGCGACTGCTTCGTCTTCTTTGATCTCAGGTAGAATGATGCCGACGGCGTCGAGTATGAAATGCAAGCCCAGCAAAGCGGCGTTTGCATCATCAATAGATAGATCAGCAACTTTGATTTTGTTGATAACGCTGAAGACGCAGCCCATCGCCTCGGGCACATTGAGGTCATCTAGCAATGCATTCCATGCAGCGTCAAATGCGCTCACGTGTTGGGGGCTGCCAGCCCTCAATGAATTATCTGAGGGCTGGCAGCCCCCAACACTTCCCGATTTATCGCACAATTGTCTCTCAAATTTCGCGAGCTTCGTCAATGCAGCGTGAGCAGCGTCGAGCGAGTGCAATGTAAAATTCAATGGCCCGCGATAGTGTCCGCTGGCCAACGTGTAACGCACTTCCGCTGACGTGAATCCACGCTGCTTCAGATCGTCCAGCGTGTAGAGATTGCCCAGACTCTTGCTCATCTTGCCGCCATCCACCATCAAGTGCGCGGCGTGCATCCAGTGCCGCGCGAAGTGGCCACCAGTGGCGCAACAACTCTGCGCAATCTCGTTCTCATGATGCGGAAAAATCAGATCAACGCCACCGCCGTGCAAATCGAATTCCATGCCGAGATATTCCAGCGACATGGCGCTGCATTCGAGATGCCAGCCGGGCCGTCCCCTGCCCCACGGACTGTCCCACGCATTGTCACCGTCCTCAGGTTTGTGCGCCTTCCAGAGTGCGAAATCCGCCAGCGCGTCCTTGCTGTATTCATCGCTGTCGTTCGCTCCCTGCGCGGAGCCGAGACGAAGCTCGCGATCTTCCAAATGCGAAAGTTTCCCATAGTCCGCAAAAGACGACACGCGGAAATAGACCGATCCGTCTCCTGCTTTATAAGCATGATCGCGTGCGATGAGGCTTTCGATCATCTTGATCTGATGCGGAATATGTTCCGTGGCTTTCGGTTCCACATGCGGCGGCAGAAGATTCAAAGCCGCGCAGTCAGTGTGAAAACGTCGCGTCCAGTCCTGAGTAAAATCCACCAACGTGCGCCCAGCCTTTTGCGAATCGCGGATCGTTTTGTCATCCACGTCCGTGATGTTCCGCACATGCAATGTAGGCGTTCCGCTCAACTCAACGACGCGCCGGAAAATATCTTGTGCCACGAACGTGCGAAAATTTCCGATGTGCGCCGGGCCATAGACCGTCGGCCCGCAGCAATAGAAACGCAGCGTTTTGCCATCGGCAGGGAGAACGGGCCGCGTCTCCCGCGTCAGGGTGTCATGGAGTTGAAGATGGTTGGTGTTTTTCATCGGAAGACAAAATCAGGGAATAGGAACAATGACGTATTTCAGGCCAGGCACATCATTAAAATCTTTTGCATTGGCCGTCAGCAAAGTGAATTGCCGCTGAATAGCTTGGGCCGCGAGCCAGAGATCCTGAATCCGAAAATCATGGCCTCTGCCAGCTCGAGTGAGCTTGGCTGCAAGGACTCCGAATACATCGGCAGTTTCACCGGTGATTCGTAACAATGGTTTGCGTTGCAACCGGCGAAGCATGGCGACGGCGCGCTGCTTTAATTTGGCATCTTTCATCAGCTCAATACCAAAACGCATTTCAGCAAGATTCACCGGCGACAGATAAATCGGCGATTGCCGCGTGATGGCGTGAATATCGGCGGCGCTGAGTTTGCCCCGCTCGATGGCTATCCACAAGCTGGTGTCGATCAAGAAGCCCACGGATCGCGCAATTCGTTAAGAGTTCCTCGCCCAACTTTCTTCGAGCCGCCAATCGCCTGCACCAGTGCGTCAGCAGTTTTGTCATCAAGCGTGCGATAGAGGTCGCCAAGGACTTCCAATGCATCCTGTTCCGGCGGCTCCGGCACGAGTCGGGCGATAGGCTTGTGATTGCGCACGAGGACGATCTCTTCCTGCCTCGACTCCACACCATCCATGACGGAACTGAAATTCCGGGCCACTTCAGTAACGGTGAGCGTTTTCATATTGAGACAATATCAGATGCCATCAGATTCACAAGCAGAATGCCTTGGCAATAGTGGACATCTAGGCGAATCCTGCACATTCTACCCCATGCCCCGCAACGCCAAATTGTTCATCTGGTTCCGGCTGCTTTTCAACTGCCGGTTCTACTATCCCGTTTATACGGTGTTGTTTCTCGACTTCGGATTGAATCTCTCGCAGTTCGCTTTGCTGAACGTAGTGTGGGCCATCAGCATCGTGTGCTTGGACTTGCCGCTCGGCGCACTGGCGGATGTGATTGGACGTCGGCGCATGGTGATCATCGCGGCAGCGATCATGGTGGTGGAAATGCTGGTCTTCGCGTGTGTGCCGGTCGGTGGGCCGTGGGTTTTTTACGCATTCGCGATCAATCGCGTGCTGAGCGGCGCGGCAGAAGCGTTTGCCAGCGGAGCGGACGAGGCGATGGCGTATGATTC
>JAYVQB010000412.1:0-19047 GCA_043757085.1 Verrucomicrobiota bacterium | reverse complement strand
TGGGTGACATTGTATGAAATCTTGCTGGATGCGCCGGGGGCGCCGTTGGAAGAGATGGTGGCATTCGGCCATGCGGATGCCAGATACAGTCCGCCTGCAGGACTGATTCCAGGCAAGGGCAGCGGTGTGGGGATTAGTTGATAAGAGGAACTGGTAACAGCGGAGTCCGCATAAAAAGTGGAGTTGGTGGTGATGTTCTTTGCCTGCACGGTATCGCCGTAGGAGAGAGTGATGGGTCCCGGATAGACCACCCAGCCGGTGGAGGTTCCGTTGGCCCGGATGATATTATAGTTCAAGACACTGACATTCTCAGGCACCGGCCCGGCCAAAATGTTGGCGGAGCTGGGGAAGGCGGCGAAGTAAAAGCTGCCGCTTCCGGGGCTGATAATGGGAGTGGCGAGTGTATCGACCGAGACGCCATTGCCGCCGCTGCCGTTCACGCTCTTGGTGGGATCGTATTGAAAAGGGAAGGTGGAGGTGGTGGCATCATACGGATTGACAGCAGGCAGCGCGCTATTGTTTCCATTGGCCCAGACCCAGCCGTCATTGGCATTGTATTTCACCTTGGACTGGGCGCGATTCGCGTCATTGCCATAATTATGGAGCAGCAGTGAGTCGTCCAGATCGAAGTTCCGCACCCCGGTAGTGCCGCTGGCAGTGGAGACATAGAATTTATTGTTGGTGCTGTCCCAAAGGGCGCGAGGATCGGAACTGGCGGCCTCCGCACTGCTCTGAATGACTGCGCTGAGTCTGGCGTCCACACCCTGTCCTGTCATGACTCCGACGTTTTGTTTGGTGTCGGTATCAGTGCGGACTGACTTGAGCTGATCGATCACATCTTGGGGATTTGTTAGCCCCGCGAGTGAGCCGCCTTCGCCGAGATAGACAGCGACGATGGAATTAAGTTTCTGGACATCGGAAACCAGCTTGGCTTTTTTCACATTGCTGCTGGTTGATCCCATGACCCCGATGGCAATGGTAGCCATGGTGCCCAAGACGGCAACGGTGATGATCATCTCCATGACAGAGAAGCCGAAAGAAGAAGACCGCGAGCGAGAGAAAAGACGAGTGTTCATATAGATGGGTGTTAATTCTCATATATTATAGAATCCCGATTCATGGAATTCAATAACAATTATGGTATTTATTACCTAGCTAGTGAATAAAATACCGATTGTTTAATTACTCGGGCTTGATGCCTTTCGACAATTTCCTGCTTTGGGAAGAATTTTTTAATCCAAAAGAAGACAAAATTTCACTACGGCCAGTGCAGATTCTTGCGTAGATGAACCTGCCTGAGCCAGAGGAATTTTGGGTGACTAAATTTTTACTAAAATATGTTTACATTCAATAGCGACTATGTATAATTACGATAAATATCACCACTTTTAATTATGAACCTCACCCAATCTGCCAAGGGATTCATCGTGTTGGGAGCCATGGCTCTCTGCTTCAATGCATCTGCGCAATTGGCTGAAATGGCCAGAGTCGTATCGCCACAATTTGAATCCGAGTCAGCGAAGCTTCGCGCAAAGCCTGCCCGCCAATATGAGTTCTCCAAGGCATTGCTCGGCGATGTGATCCGTTTTCTGGCGACTGACAGCGGCATATCGTATTTTTCCCTGCCCGATGGCAGTCCCGAGGGCGAGCGATTGATCACCTTCTCACTTTCAGCCAGTCCCTTCCAGGCGCTGGAGACACTCTGCAAGGCCAATGGTCTGGCACTGATAATCGACGGTGGAATCTGGTATGTGCGTCCGTCTGATGACCGGGAATTGATCGGCAAGCCTTACGAGATTAAAAACAACGCGTTCGAGCATGTTAGCAAAAGCTCCAGTGGTGGCGGTGAGTCCGGCGGCGCGAGTTCAGGTCAATCATCCAACAGTTCGACAAATGGTGGATCAGGTTACAACAATGCATCTTCTGGCACCGCGCAAGCTGGCGGAGTAGATCTGCAAGGAGCACAGGAAAAATTCAAGCAGGGGAAAAGCGAGCTGATCAATGACATCCGGGCAATTCTTGATCTGCCGCTTGAAAGCGGAGACTCGGTAAGTGGCGGCGGATATTCCTCACCGTCGCTCACCAGCACCGGAGGGGGCGAAGGATCCGGAGGTGGCGCGCCGACAGATGTTTATGGTAATGTTCGCAAAGCTAAGATTCTCTGGAAGTCTGATTCCAATACTCTTTATGTGGTCGCAACCCGCCTGCAACACATGTGGGTGGAGGGTTATCTGGCCGCCGCTGACAAACCCCAGGCCCTGATCGCTCTGGAGGTGAAATTTTTCGAGACCAGCAGGGATCCATCGTCAGATTTTGGTGTGGACTGGACGGGGGTCTTTGGCGACAAAGGATACGGAGCCAATACCAAAATCAAATCACCAAGTTCCACAGACACCCTCACCTCATCCAGTTCCTCGGCTAGTTCCAGAACAGGATCCATCCCTTCAACCGACCCGAATTACAGTGCGACGGCCGTATCGGACAGTTGGAATAGCGCCACGGCAAAAACCCTCAACAGCGCCGCGAGAAGTTTCCTCACACCCTCCCAAGCCGTGCTCAGTGTGCAGGACGTCAACCTCAAGCTGCGCGCCCTCCTGACCGACTCCCAGACAAAAACCGTGTCCTATCCGCGCATGGTCACCACCAACAATCGCGAGGTTGTTCTCCGAAGCGTCATCAACCAGCCTGTCCTCGGAGGCTCGGCCTCTTCCAGTCTCAGCGGTGGATCGACCACAACCTCGGCGGTCAGCTATCTTCCCATCGGCACTGTCATTAACATTCTCCCGAAGAAAATGCGCGAAGACAAAATCAGCATGAACATTGCCATCACCGTCTCCAGCATCATCGGCACCACAGTGATTCAGGGCAATCCCTATCCGGTTGCCTCCTCGCGGGTTTATGGTGCGCCGGTCGAAGTGGACAGCGGTTACACCGTCGCCATAGGCGGTCTGGATGAAGCCAAGGAGCAGGAGATCGATCAGGGCATCCCGGTTCTGAACAAGATTCCGATTCTCGGCTATCTCTTCAAGACGCATACCAAGGAAAAGAATCACAAAAACCTCATGATCTTCATCACCCCCACGCTGGTTGACAGCAAAGGCGGCGGACTCCCTGACGCGCCACAGGCCGTTTTGCCCAGAAAACCAGACGCCTTGATGCCAAAAGTTCCCCGCATCGCCGCCGATGGCGGCTTGACTGGCGGCATTGACGCCCTGCCCAACGCCGTGGCTTTCATGGGCCGCGCCTCCAATGAAATCGGCCAGGTGATCTCTGAAAATCGCGGCACGAAAGATGACTGGGAAAAGATCAACGATCTAAAGGCCTCAGTCCGCAGGCTGGACGGAATCACCGAGCGTTACATGGCCCAGTATCCCCAGCGCCTGGAAGAACTCCGCGGCTACAAATGGCAACTCGGTAAAATCAAGGATGATGTCAGCCGCGCACGACTGTCCCTGGTGAAAAAGGGATATTATTGAGACGGCATCAGTCTCTCACTTGAAGATATCTCCGAGGAAATTTTTCATCGCCTCCCAAGATTGCGCATCCGCATTCGCGTCGTAAGCGGCGCCCTTGCTTTTGTCATTGCCGGCCATCTTTTGCGTGAAGGCATGGACGGTGCCGGGATATTTGATGAGCTTGTAATCGACTGCGGCGGATTTCATTTCGTTTTCAAAGGCATCGATGTCCTTGGCCGGAACGAAGGGATCATCCGCGCCGTGCAGCGCCAGCACACGCGCCTTGATCTTCTTGCCGTCTTCAGGCGCAGGTGAATCAAGACCACCGTGAAAGCTGACTACGCCCTTGAGATCAGCTCCGCTGCGGGCGAGTTCGAGCACGCCTGTGCCGCCGAAGCAGTAGCCGATGGCCGCGAGGCGTTGCGGGTCGGCGTGTTCGTCTTTTCGCAGCACATCCAACGCAGCGTTCAGGCGCTCGCGATAGAGCTTCCGGTCGCCTTTGTATTTGCCCGCCTCCCGACCGGCAGCCGGAGGTTGTGGACGAATGCCTTTGCCATAGACATCGGCGGCAAAGACGGTGTAGCCTAGTGCCGCGAGCATCCGGGCGCGCATCTTTTCGTAATCCGTCAGACCGGTCCACTGATGGACGATGAGCACGGCGGGTTGTTTGCCGACCTTCGCGTCATCGAATACAAGCCATCCTTCGCAGGCCACGTCCCCAGCAGTGTATTCCACCGCCCTCCCTTGAATTTCAGCCGATGAGCGGCTCGCCACAGCGACCGCCAAGATTAGCAGGGTAAGCCGAATATTCTTCATGCAGATATTTTGGATAAATTCAGAGATATGAGCGAGGCCAACAACGTCAAGAATATATCTATCAAGAATATATCTTGATCTTGGCCCAAATTTGTGATGTAAATTCATATCTTACATAAATAAACTCCAAAACTACCCCGTATGAATAGCTTCAATTTTCGTCCATTCGGTAACGCCGTATTATTGGCCGCAGCATTTTTTGTCTTCGCGAGCGCACAAGCGGAGGTCCGCAACAACGACGGCGAAGTCTCCCCTAACATCAGTCTGCCAAAAGTGGCTCGTGGTGGAGATGAAGTGCTCGGGTTACTGGGGAATCGCTTGCCTGAGGTCGCCCGCTGGTATCGCAATAGCGAGACTGAAATGCGTGCGCTCCTCAAGCGGGAGAAGTCGATCCGGGCTGATCAGTCTGGTCTGCTGCATTTTGTGTGCGAAACAACGGTAGCAAACGCCCCGACGACATTGACGCCCCCCAATGTCGCCTCCACTTCCATCCCGGATTCGCAAACTTTTTTCCTTCACAGCAGGCCGGGCGCGACGCGAGTCATTTACTTGGACTTCGATGGTCACACGACCTCCGGAACCTCTTGGAACAGCAGCTACACTGGTGGTGCCGATATCATCACACCGCCCTACGATATTGACGGCGTTCCGTCGTCTTTCAGCACCGGAGAGCTTTCAAATATTCGGGAGATCTGGCAGCGGGTGTCAGAGGACTACGCGATGTTTGATGTGGACGTGACCACGGAAGATCCCGGAGTGGAAGCCCTGAGAAAGACCAGCCCCACGGACTTGAACTACGGTATCCGCGTTTGCATCGGTGGCAGCAGCGGTGCTGGCTACTGGTTCACTTCCGCAGCCGGTGGCGTGGCGTATCTGAACTCCTTTACATGGAACTCGGACACACCTTGCTTTGTGTTCCCGGCGCAGCTTGGGAACGGCTACCCGAAATATGTTGCGGAAGCGGTTTCACACGAGGTGGGGCACACCTTCGGCCTCAGTCATGACGGCCAGACGAACGGCACAGCATACTATCAGGGCCACGCGAACTGGGCACCAATTATGGGTGTGGGCTACTATAAAGATGTCGTGCAGTGGAGCAAAGGTGAGTATTCCCTCGCAAACAATACTGAGGATGACCTTGCCATCATCAGCGGCATCGCTCCTTATCGGCCGGCTGATCATGGCGGTGACATCTTGCACGCTAGTCCGCTTACGGGCACATCACCCGTGGACACGGGCGTAATCGAGAGAACAGGTGGCGCTGATTTTTATTCCTTCACTACTGGCGCAGGCCAAGTGAGCTTCACCGTCAAAACGGATGCGGTCTCGCCGGATCTTGATGCGCGGCTGGCGGTTTACAATGGTGCTGGCAGCCTCGTCACTTCGGTGAATCCGACCACAATGGGTGCAACGCTCACGACGACACTGGCTCAGGGCACCTACTATTTGGCCGTGGACGGCGTGGGCACGGGTGATCCCACAACAGGCTACAGCAACTATGCCAGCCTCGGACAATACGAAGTGAGCGGCACAACCATCGCGGTAAATGGGCAATCTCCCATTGCCGTGGCTACGCAGTCCGCCCCCACTTCTGGGCTGGCTCCGCTGACCGTGAGTTTTTCCAGCGCCGGAAGCTATGACCCGGACGGCACGATCGTGACAACTAACTGGGACTTCGGCGACGGCACGACTTCCACCTTGGCGAATCCAAGTCACATCTATACTGCGGCGGGCACTTACACTGCCTCGCTGGTTGTGATTGATAATACAGGTTTGTCCGGCTCCACAACCGTCTTGATCAACGTCCAAAGTAACAACAAAGTTTTCGTGGCGGCCATAACTATGTCCGTGACCAAGGGCGGCGGCGGCTATCAGTCATCAGCCGTAGTCACAGTCAAAGATCAAACTGGCGCGGTGAAATCCGGCGCAACTGTTTCCGGAACGTGGTCCGGGCTTACGACTGGGACGGCATCGGCCACAACCAACACGAGCGGTCAGGCGAGCTTCAAGTCACAGCGGACTAAGAACCGCGGAACATTCACCTTTACGGTCAACTCGATCTCGCTCGCTGGCTACACCTACGATGCCGCTTCGAACCTGCAGACCTCAGCCTCGATCAATACCCCTTGAGCCGGGTGGGCGTGGCGGCAAGTTCTGCTGGATAGTGGTTGATGGGCGCATGCGAAGCTGGGAGTGTTCTGGTATTCTTTGAGTTGAGAATTCAACATGGGAACCTATGTCCATTGTCGTTTGCGCACTCGAAAGCCAGCAGGGGTCGCGCTCTTTCTGGTGCTGGCATTTCTGGCACTGATCATCACGTTGGTGCTGGCGTTTTTTTCAAGTGTGACTAGGGAACTTGGGACGGCCCGGAGCGCGGCGAGTCAGCTCACGGCCAAGCAACTGGCGGACACAAGTGTGCAGGTTGTATCCAGCGTGATCCAGATGGCAACCTCGTCCGGCAGCAAGAGCATCGCATGGGCCTCGCAACCGGGGATGATCCGGACTTACGGAACCACCTCCGGTGCCGCATCCAGCGCCCCCCTGTCTTATTTTAAGCTCTATTCATCCGATGATATGGAGATCACACAAAGTGAGATCGCGAATTTCAATTCAGCAAATGATCCTCAACCCGATCTGGTCGCGAATTGGGATCTGAAGCCCGCTCAGTTCACCGACCTCAACAGACCTGCGGCTGACAGCACGGGGACGTTACATTTTCCGATCATTAACCCGAGGGCACAGACTGATCTGGGAACCAGTGTGGTGGATGGTTTTTCCTATGGCGACACGGCAGTTCTTCCAGACGGAACCAAGGTGAAGATGGATCTGGTCGATGCCGGAGGCTCCGGTGCGAACCAGCGCCGGCTGCCGATGCCGGTAAAATGGATTTATGTGCTAAAGGATGGAACCCTCACAGCGCCGAGGGGAGTGGACAGCAGCGGCAAGATCGCCAACTGGACGGCTGCCCCGACTTCCAAGACACCCAGTGCCGCCAATCCCATCGTGGGTCGCATCGCCTTCTGGACCGATGACGAAACCTCCAAGATCAATATCAACACTGCGGCGGGAGATTTGAACACACTTCCCGTCACGGAGGCAGGCTCTTTCTGGGACAGCCCACGGGCTTATTCGCCCATGGACGACAATTTTACCAAAAGCCAGGTGGCGACGAATGAATTCCAAAGATACCCCGGTCACCCCGCGACCATCGCCCTCAGTGCCGTGTTCCCACAATTGCTCAGGGATCAGATCGGGACGCTGGCCCCGCGCGTAGCCTACGGTGGGTCCAAGGGCGGCACGGTGGCCAACTATGCCAGCGGAGCCGACCTCCTCGCCCGCAAGACGGACCGGCTTTATGGTTCGGTTGATGAATTGATCTTCAAGCCGACCATCAGCAGCGTTAAGCGGGATGAAAACCTTTCGGGGATCATAACACCGGACGCGCTGGAGAAGGCAAAATTTTTTCTCACAGCCAGCAGTCGGGCGCCAGAGTTAAACCTATTCGGCCAGCCGCGGGTCAGCATGTGGCCTGTGCATACGATTGACTCCTCAACCTATCGCACGGTCAGTGACAAACTGCTGGCTTTCTGTGCGACGATCAGCCCGTCATCATCTCCGAAAAAATACTATTTCACGCGCGGAAGCGGCACCGGGTCCACTTCCACGGATCGTAATGCCGACTATGCTGGCAACGCGCGCAACCAGAAGCTCTATGACTATCTGCGCAAGCTGATGGACAAACCCATTCCGGGTTTTGGTGGACCGACAAACGGGTTCGGAACCAAATATGGAACCTTGAACCGCGATGAGATTCTCACCGAGATATTCGATTACATCCGGATTACGAATTTGCAGGACAAATCTTTGGTGGCGGCGGGCGGCAAGCCGTTCACCCCGTCAACTGGGACTACTGGCAGCGGACAAGTCGTTCCGATCAAGATCACCACCCCGGCAGGAGACACCAAGGGCTTTGGCCGGATGGCAACCATATCCGAGGCCGCTCTTCAGTTTTACGCCACCGAAATCACAGTGTCCACGGCCAAGACCAAGAAGATGCGGGCCGTTCTTATTCTGGAGGCATTTTGTCCGGCGCAGGGCTATGCCGGGCTTTATCCAAGTTATTCTCATTCGGTTACCGGGCTTGAAAATCTTACGGTGACCATAGGTGCCCAGACTCTTAATCTTAATTTTCCAGCCACTGCCGTCAACAACGTGGGCACTTCCGGTGGATTGCATTCTCGATCTTTGTCAGGAACAGAAGGCATCTCGAATGGTTTCTTCAACAAGATTGTGCCGCCCAAAGCGGGTGCTAACTATCAGTTGATCAGCCAGAAGGACATCGATTTAAGCGCCGCCAAGGTGAAGACGATGAAACTGAACGGCGCCACGGCGACCTTGACGATCAAATGCACGGACAGCACCGGGACCAAGGTGCAGACCATCAAATTGAAGTTCCCAAGTATTACAGGTCTTCCGCTACCTGCGGCTCCGGGCAATGCCGGTGCCAAATTTACCACTACCGGGGGCATCAAGAAGATTGATTATAACGATCGGATATCGCAGCTCGGTGACAATAGTAACTGGGGCAACCTCATTGACAAGAATGACGTAATTCACAGCCTTGAGCCTTCGGGAACGCCAGTCAACGGTGATCTCAGGCTTGTTGCTGCCAGCGAAGACGTTCCAGACACGGTATTTTTGCCACACGCGAATTACGCCAACAACTCAAAAATGGCCCACAGTCTTAAAACGGGGGTCAACCTGCCGTATAACACCGCTACCAGCGGGAAGCTGATCGCTGGAATGAACTATGGAAACTACCAGCCACCGGGAAATCCTGACTTTCCATCTAGCATCACAACGAGTGCCCTGATGACAAATCCAGCCAAGTCACCCGGTGACTGGGACAATGGCATCGCCAACTACATCGACGGACCTTATATCAACAAAGCCGATGAAGGTAACACGATAGGCATCAACGGCCAAGCTTACTGGAGTTCCTACTCGGATAATTTCGATGCCGCCACTCTCTTTTCGCCGAACCGCCAGATGGCCTCGCCGGTGATGCTGGGTTCTCTCTCCACTGGGGTGGGATATTCCCCACAGCGCCCCTGGCAGACTCTTCTTTTCCGACCGGATGTGGCGGGCACTCATCCTGGGAGTGTTGCACCCAAAGACTATCTGCTGCTGGACTTCTTTACCATGCCCATCGTAGAGCCTTACGCCATCAGCGAGCCGCTCTCGACCGCCGGAAAGGTGAATATGAACTACCAGATCGCACCCTTCCGCTACATCAAGCGGGAGACTGCGGTGCGCGCCGCTCTGCAAGCCATCTGGACCATGGCCATCCCTGACGCCGACAGTGTGAAATACAAAGACCGCAACAGTGGAACCAATTGCCGGAATCCATTAGATCCCGGAGAAACGCTCAAACAGTTCCAAGCAAGGTTTGACATGGCAGACCCCACCAAACCATCATTGTTTGTGTCGGCAGCGGAAATTTGTGATCTGCATCTCGTTCCCAAAGGCACAGCCCTTGAGGACATGCAATCGCCCACTTATTGGGACCGCTTCAGGCTTACCGGAGACAATTCGCGCGAGATGCCCTATAACCATCTCTATCCCTTGCTAACCACCAAATCCAATGCCTACACCGTTCACATGCGCACTCAGGTGCTCAAAAAGGTTCGCGCCACTGCGGCGAATGTCTGGGACGAGGAGCGTGACTTGGTGCTTTCAGAATATCGTGGCTCCAGTGTTATTGAACGTTACATTGACCCCGACGACAGCCGTTTTAAGGAAACGCATCCGAATTATGCCAATCCGGACACAATATCCATTGAAGGACTCTATCGGTTTCGAGTGCTAAGCACCAAGAAATTTTGAACTGACTGCCTTCACAAGCTTGAGCAAGCCAAAATAAATATTGTAATTTTTTATAAATACAATATAATGTAGCTTAATGTGTATTAACCCACATTTACCATGAAGCAATCCCCTGTTCTCCGAACGATCCTTTTGGCCCTTTTCGCGGGGGCTTCATTTTTGCATGGAACTTCCATCCAATATCAAGTGATGGATCTTGGGACACTTGGAGGTTCCTTGAGTCAGGCCTATGGCGTCAATAATGCCGGTCAGGTGACAGGATATTCCTACACGACCAACGATGCTGCTCAACATGCCTTTCTCTATTCCAACGGCAGCATGAGCGATCTTGGTAGCCTCGGTGGCTCCTACAGCCAAGGTTATGGCATCAATCTTGCCGGACAGGTGACAGGCTATTCCGCCGTGGCTAATGATACAGCTTTGCATGCCTTTGTGTATCAAAACGGAAGCATGACGGACCTGGGCACGCTCGGTGGCTCCAACAGCAAAGGTTTTGCCTTGAACGCCGTTGGCCAGTCAACAGGTCAGGCCTATGACGCTTCTAACAACGGCCATGCCTTTTTATACTCCAACAGCACCATGACGGATCTGGGCACATTGGGCGGAACCTTTAGCTACGGCTCCAGTATCAATCAAAGCGGACAAATCACCGGAACGGCGAATCTTACCGGCGACTCCGCCAACCATGCCTTCATTTATCAAAACGGAGTCATGACCAGCCTGGGAACTCTGGGTGGTGATCGCAGCGAAGGCAATGGCATCAACGAATCCGGTCAGGTGACAGGCTTGTCATACACTGCCAACAACGCCGCCACCCATGCTTTCATCTATTCCAATGGAGTCATGACGGATTTAGGCACCCTTGGCGGCAGTTACAGCGCCGGGTTCTCCATTAACAAATCCGGACAGGCCACTGGTTACTCTTACATAGCCAACGACGTCGATACCCACCCGTTCATCTACACTGGTGGCCAGATGCACGATCTTTACACGATTGTCACTGGCGTCAGCAACATTTCCCTGAGCGATGTAGGCACCTCGGTGAATGACTGGGGCCAAATCGTGGCCACCGCAACAGTGAGCAGCGGTAAGACTCACGCAGTCCTGCTCTCCCCGATCACGCCGTATGTCACCAATACCGGTGCGGCGATCACCGCCCGGGTGGTCTATGGTGTTGATTACAGTGCCATCGGCCGCACCTACAGCAATGCCGTCTTGGGCACCGGTGTCCTGTTGGGAGGCGTGGCTGGTTCCAATCAAAATGTAGTTCAATCCTTCAGCAGCATCATCCCCGGACTTGCCAGTGATGTGCTCCACCTGAGCGGCACCGCGCCGGACACCATCGTCCTGCGCATGACTTACGACAAGGCCACGGCCATAGCCCTTTTCGGCAGCGAAGCCCAAGCTTACCTCGGCTGGCTCGATCCCAATGATAACACCTGGAAAAATTCCGTGCTGGGCAATGCCGGCATCAGCACGCCCACTTTTGTCAGTGGTGCCTACAATTCAGTCACGGATTTCATCCTCGGCTATTACGGGGTGGACACCACTAACTCCGAAGTCTGGGCAGTCATCAATCACAACAGCACCTTTGGCGTCATGGGCAATGTCCCCGTGCCAGTTCCCGAGCCATCCGGTGCCCTGCTGGCTGCGCTCACGGGCATGGTGATGTTGATGAAGAGACGCCGGAAAAATTGAGGCCATTGTCAGTTACCGGAAGTTGAAGCTCCAGCTTCGACAGCGTTCGGCGGGTCTCCAGACCCGCCGATTATTGTGAGGGTGGGACTTCTATGATCCTGTGGAAAGTATGAATGAAATCGCTGCAGAACAGATTCAGTCTCTCAACCATCAACTTTCAACTCTCATAAACCTCCCCCAACATTCCTGTTCAAGGGTTGCGCACCGCCCTTGTCTGGCGCATAGGTTCGCCCCCCGATCCATAAACCTTCAGTCTCTATTCCCAAGTGACGTCTCCGCGCAAATCCATCGAACCAAAAAAATCCATCCTTCATCGCATCGGTGCTGGCCTCAAACGAATGGTTGGAGGTGGAAAGAAAAAAGCCGCCGAGCCACCCCACGAGAAGCATCCTGAAAAGCTGCACGCGTCCAAGCATGTCGCGAAAAAACAAGCCGCGCCCCATGAGGAAAAACCTCGCACCGAACGCAAGCCGCAGCCCAGAGAAAGACGGCCTGAATCATCGCATCGCAATGATCGCCCCGCCAGAGGCGATCAAGGTCGCCCATCCCGCAGCAGCGGCGGCGGACGTGGTGGTGATCGCGGCCCCCGTCGTGACGAGCACGATGAACCTCGTCGTCCAGCCACCCGGCAAGCCCCGGTGACGCCTCCGCTCCCGCCCGAAGTCCCGCCCGGCCCATATCCAGAAGCCTTTGAGGTGCTCGGATTTTCTCCAGGCGTTCTCGCCGGAGTGCGCGACATGGGCTTTGCTTCCCCAACCGAAATTCAAGCCAAAGCCGCGCCCATCGTGCTCGCGGGTGGCGATCTCATCGGCGCTTCGCAAACCGGAACCGGCAAGACTGCGGCCTTCGGAATGCCCGCGCTCACCCGGCTCGGTGCACCCGGAAAATTGCGCTGCTTGATTCTGGAACCCACACGCGAACTCGCGGCGCAAGTCGTGGAAGCCTTTGAAAAATACGGCAAGCACACCGGCCTCCGCACCTTGCTCGTTCACGGCGGTGTCGGCTACGGCACGCAACGCGACGGGTTGGAACGCGGCGTGGACATCGTCGTTGCCACGCCGGGACGCCTCCTCGATTTCATGGGCGACGGCACCGTCTCGCTCGACAATATTGAAATCCTCATCCTCGATGAAGTGGATCGGATGCTCGACATGGGCTTCCTCCCGGATGTGCGCCGCATCGTGGAAAAAACACCGCGCGCGCGGCAGACCCTCTTCTTCTCCGCTACCATGCCGCCGCAGATCAAAGGCTTGGCCGAATGGGCGCTGCGCGAACCCGCAACTGTCGAAGTGGGCATCCGCTTCTCGCCCGCAGAAACCGTCAGCCATTACCTCTATCCCGTGGCCCGCGACCAGCGCGAGGAATTGCTTCTCGAACTGCTCCGCCGCACGGACTTCCACAGCGTCATGATCTTCACCCGCACCAAGATGGATGCCGATCGGCTCTTCGCTTCCATCCGCAATGATGGCGAACACAAAGCCGCCGTCATGCACGGCGACATCGCCCAGCGCGACCGCGAAAAAGCCCTGCAAGATTTCCGCGATGGAAAAGTCGAGATCATCGTCGCCACCGATGTCGCCGCGCGAGGACTCGACATCAGCGGCGTCACCCACGTCATCAACTACATGGTGCCAGAGCACAGCGAGGACTACGTTCACCGCATTGGCCGCACGGGCCGCGCCAAGCAGGAAGGCGATGCCTTCACGCTGTTCTCAGCCGAAGAAATTCCCTACGTCCAGTCCATCGAGCGATTGATCGGCCAAACCATCGAACGCAAAAAGCTCGACAACTTCGCCTACAAATTCACCACCGTTCTCGACAACGAAGACCGCGCGAAAGCCATCATGTTTGGCCGCAAAGGAAAACGTCGGCGGTAAGACGCCACAGCTTTGACCACGCCATGAAGTCACGGCCTCCAAAGCTTATCAACTCCGTCATCCATACGGTGCGGGGTGAGAAAGTTTTGCTCGATAGCGATCTTGCTGCGCTTTACAGCGTTACCACCAAGCGGCTTAATGAAGCGGTCAAACGCAACGCAGATCGCTTCCCCGAGGACTTCCGATTCCAACTCACGGCAGAGGAGGCTGCGGCTTTAAGGTCACAATTTGTGACCTTAAACGATCCTGCTCCTTTAAGGTCGCAAATTGCGACCTTAAAGAAAGGGCGGGGACAGCATCAGAAGTATCTCCCCTACGCTTTCACCGAACACGGTGCCATCATGGCCGCGACGGTGCTAAATAGCCCGGAGGCTGTCGCCATGAGCGTCTATGTCGTCCGCGCCTTTGTGCAGATGCGGGAAAACCTCGCCGCCAACTCCGCCATCCTCAAGCGCCTCGCTGAGATAGATAAATCTCTTTTGCTGCACGACTCCGCGCTGCGTGACATTTACCAGAAACTCCTTCCGTTGCTATCGCCGCTGCCAGCTCCACCAACTCCACCGAAGCGCAGGATTGGATTTCAGCCTTGAGCAAGTCTCTGACAAGCGTTGGCTACTTCCCGTCGAGTTCGATCATGGCCGACGGGAACGTGACGCGGAGTTGTCTTGCAGCAACAGTCGGAAAGTGCGGTGGCGGAGAAAACGATAGGTGCGGAAACCACGTTCATCCAATGTCAGAATATCTCCGGTTTCAAACTGCGCAGCCAGAAGCGTCAGTGTCGCATCGGCGAAATCCATCGGCACATCAGCATACTTTTCCATCATGGCAGCGGCATTTTTTAAGTTGGAGGCCGTAAAAACATTTTCCACTCTGACCTTCGCATCTTCCAAAAATTCCGCAGCGCGCGCAGGCCCTCCGGCACAGTCCTGCAAAAGAAACATGATCTCCGTGACCACGGCAGCGCTTGTCACCAGTGGGCGTCCGGACGGAAGTCGCGCGAATGTTTCTCGCACAAAGCGGTGTTTAGCGTCCGCTGCATCCAGCAATGCTACCACCGGCCCAGTGTCCAACAGCACCGGGGTCATGCCCGCCAATTCCGCTCGCGGATTTGTTTCTTGAGTGGATGCGTGGCACGAGTGGTTTTGCCAGAATTCACTGCGCCCGCCCACTTCTCCACGAGCGCTGAAGGCGTGAACTGGGAAACCTCACGCTCGACCAGCTCTCGAATCAGACCTGACTCTGTTTTTTTCAATGCTGCCGCGCGACGCTTGAGCGCTTCCCGCTGAGTGCCGGGCAGTCGAATGGTCAAAGAGCTTGTCATGCGGTGACGCTAACCATCTGTCTTACAAAACGCAAGACGATTTCACCCGTATTGAAATACTTGATGGAAATCTCTAGAATTCTCGCAATCTTATACAAAAGAACCATCTAATGAAGCGGCGGTCATCCAGCGCGATTTTGCAGACCGTCGTGCTCTGCGGCTACTGCTTGGATCACCGTCATCGCTCCTTGATGAAACCCTTCACGACTTCGACTGGCTTGCCGCCGTTCGCGAGCATCGGCAGACGCGGGCCATCGGCACCTTGATACCATTCCACTGCCATGAACACTGACGCTCTTGCTCTCCAAGCCGAACGCCGCATCCTGCTGCTGCGCTCGCAGCGCGTCATGCTCGACTCCGAACTTGCCGGACTCTACGGCGTGGAAGCACGCGCATTGAATTAGGCGGTAAAACGAAATGCAGACCGCTTTCCCAGTGATTTCATGTTTCAACTCACCGAGGATGAAACCTTGGCCTTGAGATCACAAACGCTGATTTCAAGAAAGGCCAGTCCCTCAGACTCATCACAAACTGTGATGAGTTCCCGCAAGCACCGAGGCAAAACCTACCGCCCCTACGCCTTCACCGAGCAGGGCGTCGCCATGCTCTCCAGCGTCCTGCGCAGCTCACGCGCCGTCCAAGTGAACATCGCCATCATGCGCGCCTTTGTGCGTCTTCGTGAAATGCTCGCCACCCATGCCGACCTCGCCCGCAAGCTGGAGACGATGGAAAAGAAATACGATGGCCAGTTCAAGATCGTTTTCGACGCCATCCGCCAGATGATGACGCCTCCGCCACAACCACCGCCCGCGCCGTCGAAACGCCGCATCGGATTTCAACCCTGACCCATGCCTGCCCCCGACCTCCGTCACATCCGCACCTTCAAGCAACTCGTCGGCTGTCTCGAGGACGAGCTGAACTGGCCGTTGGAGGGCTACGACACCGAAGACCTCACGTTCGATTACGATGCCGATGAGCTTGGCCTCAAGCCCACGGAAGCCGCCAAGATCAAGTCCATCCGCCAGCTCCGCCAGCTCACCTCCGGCCAGCCTTGGGGCATCTTCTTTATCGAGTTCGACCGCAAGCGCCTGCCCGTCGTCGTGCTCCGGCGCATCCTCTCCCATCTCGTTGTCAAGAAGCGTGCCTCCGCGAACAAAGCCGACCGCGCGGCGTTGATGCGGAAGACCTCATGTTCATCTCCGCCTTCGGTCCCGAGGATGAAGACGGACGCGAGATCGGCTTCGCCCACTTCCATCAGGAGACTGGCGATCTCCCCACCTTGCGAGTGCTCGGCTGGGATGGCGACGACACCGTGTTGAAGCTCGAACACGTCGCCTCCACACTGCGCGAGCGCCTGCACTGGCCAGAGAAAGGCGAGTCGCTCGACCAATGGCGCGAGCGCTGGGCGCGGGCCTTCCGCCATCGCATCGGCCACATCATCCGCACATCCAGCGAACTTGCGGAAGCCATGGCCATCCTCGCCAGACGCATCCACGGCGCTGCCCACACCCTATTGCAGCACGAGTCCGAGCGCGGCCCGCTCACGAAGCTCTTCAAGGCCTTTCGCGCCGCCCTCATCCACGACCTCACCGAGGACGGCTTCGCAGACACCTATGCCCAGACCATCACCTATGGCCTCCTCATTGCCGCGATCCATCGCACCGACATGTCCGGCAGCACCGAGGCCACTTACGTCAAGGCCGATGACCTCACCGGCATCGTCCGGGTCACCAGTCCCTTCATCAAAGAACTGCTTGAGACCTTCCTCAAAGTCGGCGGACGAAAGGGAGGCATTGATTTCGATGAACTCGGCATCCAGGACGTAGTCGAGCTTCTCCGGGGACAGCAGACAGACCTACCTGCCATCGTCCGCGATTTCGGGAACAAGTCCCAAGGCGAAGACCCGGTTATCCACTTCTACCAGCACTTTCTCGAGTCCTACAACAAGAAGCTCAGAATTCAGCGCGGCGTCTTCTACACCCCGCAGCCCGTCGTCAGCTACATTGTCCGCAGCGTCCACGAACTCTTGCAATCCGAGTTCGGCCTAGAGGATGGCCTCGCGTCAACCATCACCTGGGGCGAGATGATAAAAAAGAGCAACGATAGGAGCAACAATAGGAGCGCGGACACTCTTGTCCGCTCCGAAAAACCTGGCGGCGTAGCCGCGAATTTAGAAGCTGCGGACAAGAGTGTCCACGCTCCCTTAAAACTCCCGCCCCTCACAGACTCCCCCGGCGAAACCCGCACCATATCCCCCGACGAACCCTTCGTCCAAATCCTCGACATCGCCACCGGCACCGCGACCTTCATCGTGGAGACCATTGATCTGATCCACAAACACCTGCAAGCAAAGTGGAAAAGTAGCAAGGGCATCCTGCCCTTGAATCCGGGACAGCAAGGGCAGGATGCCCTTGCTACGTTCAAAACCTTTGCTGCTTACTGGAACGACTACGTTCCGAAACACCTGCTGCCACGAGTCTATGGTTACGAACTGATGATGGCCCCCTACGTCATCGCCCACTTGAAAGTTGGCCTCAACTGACCGCCACCGGTTTTGATGCCTAGGACAAGCTCGACCCTGCCACCGACCGCGTCCGAATCTATCTGACGAACAGCCTCGAACCGGCCCAAGATTTTTCCGACCGTCTCATCTTCGATGCCCCCGCCCTCGCTCACGAAGCCGCCGCCGTGAACGATGTCAAACGGCACAAGCGATTCACTGTCGTCATTGGCAACCCGCCGTATTCGGGGCATTCGGCGAATGACAGCGCATGGGCCGGGCAACTGTTGAAGGAATACTACTCAGTCGATGGCGCACCGCTTGGGGAACGCAACTCGAAATGGCTTCAAGACGACTATGTGAAGTTCATCCGCTTCGGGCAGGAATTGATGCGGTTCAGTGGCGTCGGTGTTTTCGGATTCATCACGAATCACGGCTATATCGACAATCCGACCTTTCGCGGAATGCGCCAATCGCTCCTTCGTGACTTCGGCCGCTTCCATGCCCTCGACCTTCACGGAAACACGAAGAAGGAGGAGCGCAGCCCAGACGGTTCAATCGATGGAAACGTCTTCGACATCCAACAAGGTGTTGCCGTTCTCGTAGCGACCAAAAACGCGCATGGAGAACACAGTTCTTACCATTGGGATTTGTTCGGAACCCGAGAGTCGAAATACAAAGCGTTGGAGGCCGCTTCGGTATCAACACTCAGTTGGAACAAGCTAGCGCCGAGCAGTCCGTTCTACTTGCTGCATCCTCAGAATATCGACCTGCGCGCTGAGTATGACGCGTATGTGCGAATTACCGACGTGCTGCCAGTGAACGTCTTGGGATTCCAGACTCACCGCGACCACTTCGCCATCGCCTCGAGTGAAGCGGCCATGCGCGAGCGAATCGGGCAGTTTCGCTCAAAAGAGATCAGTGATGCAGGGGTTAAAGAGCGGTTCGAAATCAAGGACGCCGACGGGTGGAACGTCCATAAAGTTAGAACAAAGTTGCGTGGGGACAAGAATTGGGAAGCGCACTTCACGAAGTGTCTCTATTGCCCGTTCGATATCCGCTGGTGCTATTTTAATGGAATCGCGATGGACCGACTGCGGCGTGAGTTACTCGACCACGTTGTTCATCGGGAGAACATCTGCTTACTGGTCCCTCGGCAAATTGGAGTATTGCCGTGGCAGCATGTGGGCGTGTCGAGGCTTGTCGCGGAAAGCTGCGTTGTCTCCACGAAGACGAAGGAACAGAACTACAACTTCCCGTTGTGGACATTTCCGGAATCCGATGGGCTCGCCTTTTCAACAGAACGTCGTCCAAATTTCAGCGCCACTTTTCTCAAAGCGCTCGCGAGCGTGTTACAAACACCACAAGAACGCCCACACGGACTTCCCGCCGGCCTGACGCCCGAAGACATCTTCCACTACGCCTACGCGGTGTTTCACAGTCCCGGCTACCGGAGCCGCTACGCGGAGTTTCTGAAGATAGATTTCCCGCGCC
>JAYVQB010000411.1:0-4916 GCA_043757085.1 Verrucomicrobiota bacterium | reverse complement strand
GGCACGCGCAAAGTCGGCACGAAGGAGATCGGCGATGCGATTGTAGAACGAGTTTAAAACTCGTTAACCTAAAAACAGCGCTGTGACGCTGTGGCAGCTTAGCCCGACTTCGCGAACTGGACGCGGTTTTCGACTATTTTCGCCCTTTTGACGCGCTGGAACCCTTGATTTTCCAAGGGGCGCCTCCCAAAATGGCTTGTAGTGCAGACCTTGGTAGTTGCGCTTCCAAAACGATGGCTATTGTCATTAGCCATCATGTTTCTTCGTTGCTCTAAACGGCTCAAGGATGGCAAAGAACACCTCTACTGGAGTATCGTCGAAAATCGCCGACTCCATAGCGCCAAGGTGCTTCAGCGCCACGTCCTCTATCTCGGCGAACTCAATGGCCGACAGGAAGCTTCGTGGCGCAAGACCGTCGATCTCTTCGGCCAAGATGACGAGGCTCCTCAGCAGGTCGCGCTCTTTCCAGACGAATATGCGCCAGTGCAAAGCGCCGATGACGATCTGCCCATCGTGCGCCTTCGTCTCGGTGCGATGTCGCTGCGCAGGCCTCGGCAATGGGGCGCGTGCTGGCTCGGCTGTGAGTTGTGGCAGCAGCTCGCTCTGGATGCCTTCTGGCGTGATCGTTTGCCTCCGAGTCGCGAAGGCACTCGCTGGGATCTGGTATTGCAAACGCTCGTGCTCTATCGCCTCATCGATCCTGGTTCAGAGTGGAGATTGCATCGGCATTGGTTCGATCACACCGCCATCGCCGACCTCCTGGGCAGCGACTTCACCTTGGCCGATCAACACCGACTCTATGCGTGCCATGACAAGTTGCTGCCACACAAGCGAGCGTTGTTCGATCACCTCACGCAGCGTTGGCGCGATCTCTTCAACGCGAAGTATGAAGTGCTCCTCTACGACCTCACCAGCACCTACTTCGAGAGCGATCCGCCCGAGCAAAAAGACGGCCTGCGCCGCTTCGGCTACAGTCGCGATAAGCGCAGCGATTGCGTGCAAGTCGTCATCGCGCTCATCGTCACGCCCGAAGGCTTCCCCTTGGCGTATGAAGTCCTACCAGGAAACACCACTGACAAAACAACGCTCAAAGACTTCCTCGCCAAGATCGAAGATCAGTATGGCAAAGCCGAGCGCGTCTGGGTCATGGATCGCGGCATCCCGACCGAAGAAGTGCTGGAGCAAATGCGCCAGAGCAGCCCGCCCGTAAGCTATCTTGTGGGCACCCCCAAAGGTAAACTCACCACCCTTGAACAAGCCCTGCTCAAGCGACAATGGAAGCACGCCAGACCCAAGGTGCGCGTGAAACTACTCCCGCAAGACGGCGAAACTTATGTGCTCGCCGAGAGCCAGGATCGCATCCACAAAGAGCGCTCCATGCGCCGCCGCCGACTGCGCCGCTACCTCGACACCCTGCGCGCCATCACCCAGCGCAAACGCCCGCTCAAACGCGATGACTTGCATCAAAGCATCGGCGCTGCGAAGAAAGAAGCCGGACGCGACGCCCGGTTCGTCATCATCGAAGTGCAACATCACGGCAGCGGCAAAAACGAAATCGCCACCCTCAGCTACCAGCTTGATCGCAGCAAGCTGCGCGAAGCCTGGCGCAAAGAAGGCCGCTATCTGCTGCGCACCAATTTGACCGAGAGCGACCCCGCCAAACTCTGGGAGTATTACCTCCAACTCACCGAAGTCGAACAAGCCTTCAAAGAGCTAAAAAGCGATCTCTCCCTACGCCCCATCCATCATCAACTCGATCACCGCATCGAAGCCCACATCTTCATCAGCTTCCTCGCCTACGCCATGCAAGTCACGCTCAAAGCACGGCTCAAGCACACCGCCAACGGACTCACCCCACGAGCCACGTTAGAGAAGTTCGCTACCGTGCAAATGCTTGATGTGCATCTACCCACCACCGACGGCCGCGAAGTCATCCTGAGCCGCCACACGCACCCCGAGAAAGACCTGCAACTCCTCCTCGACCAGCTCAAACTCACTCTCCCCGAGCAGCCCCCGCCAAGGATCACCCGCCCAGCACCGTCACAGTAAATCGCACAGCGATGTAGTGCAGACCTTTTGGAGCGCCCCTTGGAAAATCAAGGCCCGCAGCCCCATTGCCCCCTCCAGTCCGCGAAGTCGGGTTAGCGACACCCCTCGCTACAAGCTGCCGTTCGCGTCGGCGCGCGCGGTGCGGTCGATGAAGCTGAAGCGCACGGGCCGCTTCACTTCGTAGTTCGAGCAGGCTCCGCCCGCCATCAAAAGCTCATGCGGAGGCCGACGAGCACGGTGTGGTTCTGGTAGTTCTCGCGGATCACATCGCCTTGATACACGACGTAGGCGGCGTAGTGGCTCCACTGCGCGGTGAGGCTGCCGGTGACGAGCGTGCTGTCCCGCCCGATCTTCGGGCCGTTGACGTTGAAAGGCGAGCCCGCGCCGTTGGCGAAACTGCTGGTGAGGCCGAGGTCTTGATCGCCAAATTCATGTTGCCATTGCAGGCTGACGCTGGGGGTGAGGAGCACCTTGCCCACATTCATGGTGTAGGCGGTGCGCAAACCGGCGCTACCACGCAGGGAATCCGCCGACTGCTGGTCAATGTGCAGCGGCAGCAGCGAGCCGTGTTCGTCGTAGGCAGCCACGCCGACGCGGGTGTAGATCATGCCGAGCATGGGCGTGAGCGTGAACTTGCCCATGTTCAAGTCCCAACCGAGGGACGCGGCGGCATCGAACTGCGCTCCGTTCGTATCGCCAAAAGCATCGCCTTCCAAGGCGCTGCGGCGAGTGCTGTAGTTGTCGAGACCACCGCCGACCTGTCCTTGGGCAAAGAACCCATTGCTGGTGTGATACATGCCGTAGAGTGCGACTTTCCCGCCATCGGCATCCAGTTTTCCGCCATCGGTCAGGTCGTTGTTGCTGTGCGAATATTGCAGGGCGAGGCCCATCATGAAGTTGTCCGTGAGTTTGACATCGGTGCCGAGATTAGCGCCATAGGAGCGCGTATTGTAGCCGCTGGCGTTGGCGGTGTCTCCTGCGGTGGCGGAGTCTCCGGTGGCGTTGAAGTAGGAGCCCCAGCGGCTTTCCACGGCGTTGATCACGCGCGGGTCGTTCTTGTCTTGCACCAGCGTCTTGCCGCTGCCTGCACTGAGCGAAGTCGAAGTGTCTCCCTGCCCGCCGCTCTGCGCCTGCGTCTGGCGGAAATCGGACAGGCGATTGTCCACGTTGAGGACGAAGGTGTTCATCTCCGAGAAGCCGAGGGTGTAGATGCTGGTGAGTTCCTCCGGGGCGATCTTGTCCAGCGCGTGCGGCACCTTGCGGATGTCGAGATCATCGAGGAAGGTGAGCGACTTGTCCTGGCGTTGGTCATTCAAGGCGCTGTCGAGCGCGGCGGCGACGGAGGTTTGATTGGGCGTGAGTTTGAAGATGGCCAGCGCGTTTTGGAAGGTGTTCTGCACCGCGTCGAGGATCACGGCGTTGCCGGTGTAGATCGGGTTGGAGAGGAAGAGCAGCGAGCCGGGGCCGCGCGGCAGAGGGTTGTTGAATTTGTCAAAGCGCCCGGAGATTCCGCCGCTGGCGGTGAGGATGGTGAACGCATCGTGCCGGTGCAGGCGCAAGCCCGCCGCGCTCACCGTGAGTGTGCCCGCCAGGCTGGCGTGGCCGCCGACGATGAGCTTGTCGTAATTGTTGCGGCTGGCGATCTCGATGAGCAGCGTGCCGTCGCGGAACTGGGTGTAGTTCCCGTTGATGTGGAGCGTGCCGGGCGAGTTGCCGGGGCTGACGATGCCGTGGTTGAAGACGTTGCCAAAGAGCACGCCGTTGCCGCCGAGCAAACCGCCGGGGTTTACGTTCACCGTGGGGCTGCCCAGCGAGCCGTTCACGAGCAGGCCGCCGGCGTTGATGTTGGTGTCTCCGGTGTAGGTGTTCACGCCTGTCAGATTGATGGTGCCGGGGCCGGTCTTGGTCAGCCCGCCGGGGCCGCTGAAGACGCCGGTGAAGGTGGAGTTGTGCCCCGCGCTGTCCACGGTGACGCCATTGCCGCCGCCCGCGATGCCGAGCACGGCGTCATTGCTGAAGGTGGTGTTGGCCACCGTGCGCAGCGTGCCGCCGTTGAAGGTGAGGCTGGGTGAGTTGAGCACCGGGCTGCCGCCGATTTCCAGCGTGCCCGTCTTCCAGATCGTCACCGCCTCGGTGTTCACGGTGGCGTTCACGATGCGCAGCAGGCCGGTGCCCGCCGGCCCCACGGAGCCGCCGCCGATGAAGAGCGGATTGTAAGGCCCCGCAGGCATGGTGCTGTTGTTCCACGTCGCGCCATTGAGCACGGCGATGGTGCCGCTGGAGCCGACGTTGAAGCCCAAGGCGTTGTTCGTGATCGTGTGCGTGAAGACCGCGCCGTTCTGAATGTTGAGCGTGCCCGTGCCGTAGAAGCCCACGTAGAGGTCGCTGCTGTTGGTCCAGGTGGAGCCGGGGCCGTCCACCGTGACCGTGCCCATGGAGCCGGAGGAGTTGCCGATGGAGCCGTCGAAGCTGCTGACCTTTCCGCCGCCGGTGATGCTGAGCGTGCCCGTGCCGGAGTTGCCCACGAAGAGGTTGCCGCTATTGGTCCAGGTGGAGCCGGTGCCGTCCACCGTGACCGTGCCCGTGGAGCCGGTGCGGGTGCCGATGACGCCGGTGGTGTTGCTGACCTTGCCGCCGCGCTTGATACTGAGCGTGCCCGTGCCGGAGTCGCCCACGTAGAGGCCGAAGCTGTTGGTCCAGGTGGAGAGGAGGCCGTTCACCGTGACCGTGCCCGTGGAGCCGGTGCGGGTGCCGATGACGCCGGAGGAGTTGCTGACCTTGCCGCCGTTCTTGATATTGAGCGTGCCCGTGCCGTCGTAGCCCACGTGGAGGTCGCTGCTGTTGGTCCAGGTGGAGCCGGTGCCGTC
>JAYVQB010000410.1:0-4943 GCA_043757085.1 Verrucomicrobiota bacterium | reverse complement strand
TGTGCAGGCTTCTGCCGCCCCACGCGGTCTTGATGATGAGCACCGGCTCCTTCAGCGCGGCGTCCATCGTGAGGCCAAAAGTAAACTCCGGCCCGATTTTGCCATTCGACTTTGCCGCATCGTCTCGGGCACCAAAACCAGCCGTGAGCTTCCCGGTGCCCTCGCCATTCGCACTGCCATCGTATTTGCCGGTGAAGTAGGAAATCCAAGTGTGGTCGCACACGCGCGGCTGGCCGTCGTCGCCGCGCATCTGCTTCAACAGCGGTGCCGTGGCCGGATCGTCGCCGATGTAGTCAAAGGACTCGATCTTCGCATGACCTTCCATGTTTGACTGGCCCGCGAGGATGAAGACCTTCAGCGGCTTCGTCTGTGCAGAGACGGCAAGAGCGAAGAGTAAGAAGAGGATGTTTCGTTTGTTGTTCATGGGTCGTTGGTGATGCTGATGAGTTCAGGAAATACGTTGGATGCTTCGATGGCATGGATGGTGTCGCGGACGGACTCGGCCTTTTGGAGAGTTAATGCTTTAGGGAATTCTGGCTCTCCCTGCTCGAAGCTATCGGCGATCTTATGCAGTTCCGGGATGGCTGACTTCGCATGAGCACCATAGTTGAGCAGGATCTTCATCAGCTTCGGTGGGCGAGGCCTTGGCAGGCTCCGTAGCGGCTGTTGAGGTCGGGGGCGGCAAGCAGCTTCACGATGTCGCCCATGGGCACGTCCTTGCGACGAGCGAGTTCCATCGCGGCGCGTTCGCGGACGACGATGGACCAACTGCTGAGGCGCTCAATGAGGTTCCCGGTGCTGAGTTTGGCGTAGAAGCTGGTGCGGTCCGCATTGCTCCAACCGCGACCGTCGAGAACAATGGTCTGAGCCGCCGGGGCAGTAAGGTGCGGAGTAATGCTGGGCTTCTTGCCGGTGAGCCGGATTTTCTTCAGCGGCATCGCATAGCCGAGCAGGATGGCTCCGGTGGTGTCCCAGTTGTGGTAGGAGTCCGGTCGCGGCTCGGGCGGGCCTTGGTGGATGAAGCTGCCGTCCCAGCGACGAGCAAGGTCGAGATACCAAGCGCCGAACTCCTGCATCCATGTGCCCGTGGCGTGCGGGCCGGATTGAGCGATGGCCGGCAGTGCCCAAAGGATGTTGAAGAAGTTGCCCGTGTGTCCGCAGTCGCGCTCGGGGCCGTGGGACGCGAGGCGCATGCGGGAGAAATACCCGGCACCCGCAGTTGCGAGGTGTTTTTCTCCAGGCCCCGGTTGCGCACTTTGCGGTGCCGGAAGATGTTCTTCATGATGTGAGCCGTGCGGAGCGAGACAGCCTGCCGCAGGCAGCCCGAAGGGCAGCGCCAGCGGGCGCTGGCAAACGGGTGTTCGACCAGCGCCCGCGCCCGCGCCTTGAGCTTCTCCCACGCGCCGCCGATGGCTTTGGCCCAGCCCTCTGGCTGCGCTTTGATCGTGCTGCGCCGCGCGGAAATGCGTCTCCAAATCCCACACCTTCGTCGCGTCCGGTCGCAAGCCCGTGAGCATCGCTGTGCGCGAGGGGCTGCACACCGCCTGCTGGCAAGAGGCATGATTAAAAACGATCCCACGCGCGGCGAGGCGATCCATGTTCGGCGTCTTCACCAGCTTGTTGCCGTAGCACCCGAGTTCCGGCCGCATGTCGTCCACGGCGATGAAGAGGAAGTTGAGACGTGTTTCTGCGGCGACGGCAGATTTGGCAGTGATGACCAGTGCGAGGCATGTGTTTCGGATGAAGTGTTTCATAAGCGGGGAAAATGCGGGGAGGGAAGCCACCCCTGAAACGCCATGATGTCCCGGATCGTGCAGCCTATTGAAAGTCTTTTCCGCTATCGCGATTGCGACGCGAGCGGGCGCGGCATCGGCTCAATGGGGCAGCCGACGACGAGCTTCTTCGGGGCCTTGTCGAGCGCGAGCGGATGATCTGCGATGTTGCCGGTGCGCGCGATACTCGCAGAGATTTCACGAAGCGTGTCCGCGCTGTAGCCTGGATGCGTTTTCAAGATCGCCCCACCTGGTGCAACGACCGTCGTGTAAGTCGCGCACTCGGCTCCGTAGGCGCGGATAATGGTGCATTCGGGGTCGGCGATGATCGGGAATTTCGCGCCGGATCTCTTCGTCCACGCAAGCGCGGTCGTCGAGTCTGCATTGATGACGCCGATGACTTCGCAGGCATCGGCATAGACATCATGCAATTGCTGCATGAACGGAACGGCGTCGCGCGCGCACGGGCACTCGCGCTCAATGAAGTAAAGCACGAGCGGCTTCTTCGCGGTGAGCGCGGCGAAGTTCAGCGGGTTTCCGTTCAAGTCCGTTGTGCTGAATGCCGGCGCGGGCTTCTGCGATTGCTCCTCAGTTTTGCGCAGCATCTCCGGTGTGAGCGGATGCACCGACGCGGCGCGGAATTGGATTTGTCCGCTGGAGTCGCGCTTCAGCGCGGATGGATTTTTAGAAACAAGGAACTGCCCCATGAGTCCGCCGTCCTCGTGATTCGCCATGTGACAGTGATACATGAACGGCGCGTCGTCGCTGGCGTAGTCGTCGAAGCGCGCGACGAACGTGGCGGACGCATCGCGCGGCAAGTAGAGTGTGTCCTTCCAGCCCTGCTCGTGCGCGGGCACGGGGCCGTCGCTGCGCGAGGTGATCTTGAACTGCACGTCATGCACGTGGAACGAGTGTCCGAAGGTGCGGTCGTTGCGGATCGTCCATGCCTCCACGGCGCCCAGCTTCACGACGTGGTTGATGAAATTCATGTCGAAGTATTTCCGGTCGAATGCGAATTCCTTCTCTCCCGAACCGAAGCGGATGATGCTCGTTTCCCACTTCGCAGTGACTTCGCTTTCGCTGGGATAATGATTCTTCACGAGCGTGTCCGGCAGCTTCGTGATGCGCTGCGCGGTGGGCGCAGCGATGTTGATGTGCAGCAAACGGAAGTCCATCGCATTGAGATAGCCGCCGTTCGGAGGACCGCGTCCGGGTTCGCCGCCAGGGAAACCGAAGGGCTGGTTCGCGTTGTAAGACATGAGGTCGATCGAGGAGCCGATCTTGTCTTTGCTGAGATCGACCAGCAGCTCGGCGCGCTCACCGACCATGAGCTTCAATCGCTTCAACGGCACCGGCGTGTCCACGAGTCCGCCGTCCGTGGCGATGAGATAAAACGTGCGGTCGTCGCTGAAGCCCATGTCGTAGCCGCGCTCGATCTCGGCGTTCAGGATGCGCAGCCGCACGAACTGCGCGGGCAGGCTCACCTGCGCGTCGAGCGTGCCGTTCGTGAAAAGATAGTCGCCATATTTATCGCTGTCGCCTTCCGAGCTGAATTGGTCGTTCGTGTGGAAGCGGCGGCTGGTGAGCACGAGCGGAATGTCATCCACGCCATACGCGCGCGGCAGCGCGAGCTTCGACTCGACCGGGTCACGAATGATGATGAGTCCGCCCGCGCCCATCGTGAGCTGCTTCTGCGTATTCTCATGCGGGTGGGGATGATACCAGTAGGTCGCCGCGTTGTTCTTCACGATGAATGACGACGTCCACGTTGCGCCTGGCTGAATCATCTGATGCGGCCCGCCATCCATTGCCGCGGGAAGATGAATGCCGTGCCAATGCAGCGTGGTTACTTCATCGAGATCGTTCTTCACCTTGATCTGCACCGTCTCGCCTTGATTCAAAAACAAAGTCGGTCCCCAGAAGCCAGTGTTGTTGAAACAAAACGTGTCCGTCGTCGCGCCGTTCCAGAAGGACTTCTTCGATTTCGCCAGCGTGAGTTCCAGTGTCTTCCCACCGGCTGCCGGCGGTATCCAAAGATTCTGCAACGGACGATTCGACGTGTCCTTGGCACGTTCGCCATTGCCGCTGCCACGACGCGGCGGCGGACCTTGCGGAGCTTGAGCAAAGATCGCCGTGAGCAGACCCAGCAAAACCGATGCGCTGATGAGAAGTCGTCGTTTCATAAGTAGTGTCGTTGGTCAAAATTGCGGCGGCGGTCGCTGGCCGGGACGGATCGGTCCGCCTTTGCCGCCATTGGGGCCGGGTCTGCGTTCGCTAAGCTGAGCTTCGGTGATCGCGGGCAGGTCTTTCTTCAACGCATCGAGTTTCGTTCCTAGCGTCGATGCGACATCGCTGCGTGTGGAAAACAAATCCGTCCGCTCGGTGATGTCGTCCTTCAGATTGAAAAGCGAACGTCCGCCCTGTTGAAACTCGATGAGCTTCCAGTCGCCGTCGATCATCGCGATGTCGATGGATGCGATGAGGAACGGCTCACGCTCCACGCGCCGGTTCTGGCTGATCGAGGGCCATTGATTGCTGCCGTCGATTTTTGCCTCGCGCGGCATCGGCACCCCCGCGGCAGCCGCGACGGTGGGATACAAATCCTGCACGCTGACCGGCTGTGTGAGTGCGACACCGCTCGCGATTTTTCCCGGCCAGCGAATCAATGCGGGCGTGTGAATGCCGCCTTCGTAAACGGTCCACTTGCCGCTGCGGAACGGCGCATTGCTGCCGCCTTCGCGGCCGCCCGCACCGTTGTCAGAGAAGAAAACGACGAGCGTGTTATCGCGCAGGTTCTCCGAATCGAGGGCATTGAGCACACGACCGATGCCGATGTCGAGCGCCTCCACGGCGGCAGTGTAAGTGCCGAGCAATTGTCCTTTGTCGAGATGCTTCTCGATCAACTCCTGCGGTGCGCTTACGGGATCATGCGGCGCATTGAACGTGATCTGCATGTAGAACGGCCTCGATTTGTCGCGCGTCCTGATTTGCTTCACGGCATCGTCCGCGAAGAGATAAGTCGAGTAGCCCTCCTCTTCGACCGTGCGTCCATCGCGCTGCCAGTCGAGGCGACCGTTCTTGCCGGTGTGCTTGAAGTAATCGACCTCTGCGTTGATGAAGCCGTAGAAATGATCGAAGCCATCCTGCTGCGGTGTCGTCGCGCGACCGAGG
>JAYVQB010000409.1:0-4943 GCA_043757085.1 Verrucomicrobiota bacterium | reverse complement strand
AAAATGACCGTGTGCCCCGTAATGGCGAGTCTTATGTGAAAGACTTCAAGCCGATGTCGCTCGGCGTATTCGCCTTGCCCGCTGGGCGCGACATGCTCACTCTGCGCGCTTTGCAGATTTCAGGCAAGGGCGTGATGGATGTGCGGATGATCGAGCTTGTTTTGGAGAAATAGCACGGCCTCTGCGTCTCTTTGTGCCGCTTGACAAAGAGCAACCATGGCGTGCAAAGTGACTCATATGAACATGCGCAAACTATTCACGATTTCTTCCTTGCTGGTGCTGACTGTGCTGCCGCTTAATGCTGAAAACACGCTGCCTGATGAAATCAAGCAAGGTGGCTTTGCCATCGGGCCACAGGCTTACACTTTCAATCGCTTCACTGCCTTTGAAGCCATCGAGAAAGCCGAGCAGGCGGGCGCCAAGTGCATCGAATTTTTCCCCGGACAAAAGCTCAGCAAGGAAAATCCCGATAAAAAACTGCATCACTCAATGAGTGACGCTGACCTCAAGTCGCTGCAAGCCAAACTGGCCCAGCATCACGTCAAGGCCGTGAACTATGGAGTTGTCGGGGGATCGAACGAAGCCGAGTGGCGGCAGATTTTTGAGTTTGGCAAAAAGCTCGGCGTCTATGCCATCACCACCGAGGATGTAGAACATCTCGATATCATTGAGAAATTGGTGAAGGAGTTTGATATTCGGGTCGGCTATCACGAACACGCCAAGCGTCCGCTTGATCGGAGCTATCAGGTTTGGGATCCGAACTTCGTCGCCAGCATGGTCAAAGATCGTGACCCGCGAATCGGTGCTGCCGCCGACACCGGCCACTGGGTTACTTCCGGCTTGGTGCCGGTCGATTGTCTGAAAATTCTCAAAGGCCGCATCATTAGTGTGCATCTCAAAGAGCGTCCCGTGATGGGCAAGCAGATGCCGGATTGCGTTTACGGCACCGGCATCAGCGACATAGCCGGAATGCTTGCCGAGCTGAAGGCACAAGGCTTCCAGGGCAACATCTCCGTCGAATATGAAAACAAGTGGGACGACAACGTCGGCGATGTGAAAGCCAACATTGAGTTCGTCAAAGCCTGGGGAGAGAAGAACAAGTAAGCCTAGTAGCAGCCGACGTAAGGAGGCACTTACTATAGCGCGGTTAATGCAGTCGAGGTATGGTTTCAGAGCCTCCTTACGTCGGCTGCTACTTAGAATTGATAGCGCGCGTCCTTGATTCTCGCCTTGGGCGGCACATGCGTCTCTTCAAACATGGCGTAGCCCTCGCGCAGATTTTCCCAGAACGGCAGCCACTCGCTCTCCGCTGCATCGCGCATCCGCTCCTCCGTCATGCGAAACGGAAACACGTGCACAGCGAATGCCGACTGGCCTTTCTTTAGTGCAGCCTCGGCGATGAGGTAGATTTTCTCGATCACCGGATCAGTCATCGCGAAACAGCCGACCGAAGCGTTTCCGCCGTGAACCATGATCCAGCTTCCTGTGCGGTTGTTGGTCGCATCGAAGGCGTTGGGATAGCCGATGTCGAATGACAAATGAAACGCGCTATTCGGGTTCAATGCCTTCGCTGCCACTTCATAAAATCCCTCTGGTGCCTGTCCGTCGCCCTCGGCGAGCTTTGGTCCCAGCTTGCCGGACATTGCTGCGATTTTGTAAGTTCTCCAGAGTTGGAACCGAACCGATCTCCCGGGGCGCAACCACAGTTCCATCTCACGTGATTCCTTGAAGATGCGAATGAAGAGGGCATCGCCCAATGTGAATCCCGCACCACTCAGTTCGCTCCTCAAAGAGTTGGTGACGCGACGCCGCACTTCACCGATGCGGCTGGTGTCAGCCGTGTAACGAATCCACCAGAAGACGCCGCCGCCCAGCAGAAGCCCGATGACGGTGGCGCGCAGAAGTTGTTTGTGAATCGCGGTCATGCAATTTTGTCTGGATGGATTTTATTTCGATCTGTATAGCATGGCCAGCTTTCAATCTAAATTTCTCACTCTGCATAATTTACTCAAGTCATGCTTGTGTTGGGTAAAAATTGATCTAAACGGCCTCCACAATATATGTTCAAGTGGCTGCGTTATGTGCTTCCGCGCAATTGGGGTCGGCTTTCCCGCGCGGTGTTCGGAGACATTAATTATCGCCCGCCGGCGTGGGTCGTCACTGGGGGTGGGCATCTGCTGGACTCCATGCAAAAACGGCCCGGAATCTGGGCTTCCAGCATCTTGGCCATAGGAATAGCGGTGGCCGGAAACATTTTTTGGAGAGACTGGCGGGAGGCGCATCGGCCCCGACCCAGGCTCTTGGTGGCCATGCGGGACATCACTGGAAACATCACCGCTCCCGGAGACTCGGCGCAGGTTAATTTCAAGCCTGTTCCCCAGCCGGTCCTGATTCAATTTTCGGGTTCCATTGCGGCTCTGGATACAGTTGGGAAATCGGGTGCAAAAGGCGTGACCCTGACCCCGGCTCATCCCGGCGAGTGGAAATGGCAGGATGACAAATCATTGGTCTTCAACCCAACCAAAGACTGGCCTGCCGGAATCGACTACACGGTCAAACTTGATCGCGCAATTCTGCCCAAGGAAGTCCGGCTCAAAGATGCGACATGGAAGTTTACGTCTCGCCCACTGATTCCGAATCTGGCCAGCGTGGAATTTTATACCGATCCAAAGGAACCGGCGCTGCATCAGATCGTTGCGGAACTGAAGTTCAATCATCCTGTCGAGATCGAGACGCTCCGGAAGTTTTTGACTTTGAAGTGGCCTGCTGATGTGCCGTTGTTCGATTGGAAAGGGCAGCGACCCAAGGAGCTTTTCACCATTGTGCCTGATACTGATCCCCGGCATTTCTGGATCAGAAGCGCGCGCATCACGATTCCGGAAAAAGAACAATGGGTGAAGGTCATCGTGGGCGAGGGCATTGCGTCCACGAACGGCGGCAAGCCATCCACTGAGGAAGTGTCTTGGAAGGTTCGGGTGCCGGACATTTTCAGCGGCTTTTCGATTGCCGAATCTCAGACGCGAATCATCCGCACTGACGAAGGCGAGCCGGAACAATATCTCTTTGTGGACACCAATGGATATGTCGAAGGAGATGAAATCGCCCGTCATCTCGAAGCCTGGCTCCTGCCGCAAGACAAACCTGCCAACGGCAGTGATGCTGCGTGTGAGAACTACCAGTGGCCCAATAACAGCGAAGTCACGGACGCCATTCTCAAGTTCTCGCAACGTGTCTCATCGAAACGAATCGAGACGGAAAAAGAGGGCAATGCGCCTGTGGCCACGTCCCATGCTTTCAAGTTTCTCTCGACCCGGCAAGGTGTCCTTTTCGTGCGCGTGACCAAGGGCGTGAATGCGCTCGGTGGTTTTCAGTTGGGCAAGGAATTCGCCGCGAACAGGCCCGTTCCGGAGTTTCCCAAGGAAGTCGAGGTCATCGGTCGCGGTGGCTTGCTCGCGCTCAATGGAGAGCGCAAACTGTCCATCAAATCTCGCGGCATCCAGCATCTGCGCTTCACGCTGGCGCGGGTGCCACTGAGCCAGGTCAATCATCTGGCGCGTTTCTCCCATAGTGATTTCCAGTCGCCATCATTCAGGGGCTACATTGATGAGGAGAACATCGCGCATTTCCAGCGTGAGGTCCGCGAGGTCGCGATGAAGAATGAATACGAAGCCAGCTATGTCACTTACGACATGGGGCCGGCTATTGCGCGGCTGGATCCCTCTGATCCTGATGGTTCACGCGGGATGTTTTTCCTGTCGATCGAAGGCGTTAAACCTGCCGATGGAAGCAAAAAACCAATGACAATGACAATGAGAACGATGATGTGAAATCACCCGATGACGCTCTGGCCAAATGGACGCCGTTGCAGCGCTACAATCGCAATGACGATGAGCTGCATGAGAGCGTGACATTCACGAACCGATTCATTCTCGTCACTGACCTCGGATTGCTCGTGAAGCGCAACGCTGACGGCACGCGCGATGTCTTCGTGCAGAGCGTGCAACGCGGCGAGCCTGTGGGCGGTGTGACGCTGACCGTTCTCGCGGTTTGATACCGGCGGCGTGATGCAGTCGGAGAGCGAGGCTCTGGATGCATTCCTGTTCACGGAGCGCGGAGTGTATCGGCTTGGGGATGCAGTTCATGTCGGTGGCATCGTTCGTCGCCGTGACTGGAGCGGTAAAATGGAAGGGCTGCCCTTGGAATTTGAAGTGACGAATTCCAAGGATCAGGTGGTGGAAACACGGCGCGTGCCATTGCCTGCCGACGGTTTTCTTGATCTCGAAACGAAGACGGATGAAAATGATCCAACGGGAATTTATGTCGCGCGCATCTTCGTGATTCAGGGCAATGAATCTCGGGTTCTGTTGAACCGGCGGACATTCCGAGTGGAGGAATTCCAACCCGACCGGATGAAGCTGGACGTGACGTTCAATGTTCCCGATAGCCCCGGATGGATCGCGCCTGGAGATGTCACAGCCAGTGTTTCAGTGCAGACTCTGTTCGGCATCGCGGCGGCAGATCGTCGTGTGAAAGCAAAGCTGGAACTCAGTCCGGCAGAGTTCGCGCTGGAACCATTCCCGGACTTCACCTTTCACAATCGGTTGCGTGAGGAATCAAGTTCCGTCGCCGGACAAATCGTTGAACTCGGCAAAATAAAAACCGGGGATGACGGCATCGCGCAGTTCGATCTGGCCTTGAAGCGATTCGAGAATGCGTGCTTCTCCATGATATTTTTCGCCGAGGGATTTGAGGCCGATGGTGGCGGAAAATTAGTGTGGTTGAAAAATGCGAATTTCCTCGCGGACAGCCAGGTCGGAAAGACCATCGCCGCGCTCGAAGGTGCAGAGGCGATACTCGATTACGTGGAGAAACATTTGCCGCCGGATGTGAAATTTCTTCTCAGCGCCACCGTAGTGGACAAGCGTCGTGCCGCGTGGAAGCGC
>JAYVQB010000408.1:0-4952 GCA_043757085.1 Verrucomicrobiota bacterium | reverse complement strand
AATCAAATCCAACCACGCAGCAAAGCTGCCAAGAAAATACGAATGCGGACAAGAGTGTCCGCGCTCCCTTGGCATTCACATCCTTGCCCTCTCATCATACGGCCCCATTGCCTTGGAGTTACAGAAATCAGGAATTCATCGTAGCAGCCGAGGTAACGAGGCTCAAATATCTGCGCTACACTTCGCCCGCACCTTCCACGCTCCGATCCAGATTTGAGCCTCGTTACCTCGGCTGCTACGAACTGCCACGATCACTCCGCAGTAATAGCAATCAGGAAGGGCGCCCCATTAGGACCTGCCGAGACAAAGTCCACGGACTTGACGGACTTTTCCGGATGCGGGTTCTGCCATGTCGTCTTATAGAGGCAGATGGTAAAAGGCTTGTTCTCAATCGCCTTGCGCCTGCGCGTATAGGCAGTCTCACCCATCCACCCGAGCAGCAGCGGTGGGGGCGGCGGCTTTCCGTCGGAGCGGTAGTAATTGCCCATCTCAATCTCGGCCCGCACAGGCACCGTCTCGCTTGTCCCGTCCTCATAAGTGACCACATAGCTGGCAATCGTGGCTCCGTGATTGTTCGGGAGATTGTTCGGGATATGCAGGCAGGAATGAAGGAAGTGAAGCGCGCGGCAGGTCTGCCCAATCGGAATGTCGGTGATTTTGTCGGGGACATCACGTTTGATGACTTGGTGCTTGAGCAGCAGGATACCGCGAATGTCGAAAACCGTGCCACCCATTTCCTGAAGACCCTGGGGAATGTCAGCCAGCGGGTTATCTTCGCGATCTCCGTGCGGATCCTCGGCGAGACCCAAGTTGTAATAGGCTGAAAGATCGATCTGCTTCTTCGTCGTCTTCGGATCGCGAGCCGCAATGCCGAGAAGTTCGACATTATCCACGCCCGCCTCGTGAACTCGTCCCAGCTTTTTGAGCGAATCAGCCCGCAAGGCAATCAGTCTCTTCCGCAATGAATGATCGTATCCGGAGCTTAACATCCCATCCAGTGCATGACTGATAAGTGAAGCTGCTTCTGAATGTTCACCAGATTCATGGAGCAAGATGCCAAGCTGCCGTTGCGTCCGCCAGTCATAGGGGTCGAGTTCCAAGGCGCGGCGCGAAGCTGAAAGGGCCGCAATATTCTCACCAGACAGATGTTGCAGCTCGGCCCGTGTGCGCCAGACGACTGGCTCTCGGGGGTTCCTCTGTTCAGCGCGATCGAGATCGAACCGAATGCTCTGGAATTCATCGGGATCAAGTTTGATGGACTGGTTCATCACCGTCTCTGTGTTTCGTGCAATCAGTCGGGGGTCGCTAGGCAAGATACGCAAAGCCGCAGCTTGGGCGCGGTTACTTTCCGACTCGTAGAGGAGCCGCAGGTATTCCTGAAGGTGTATTTTGGAATCTGGCGAGATGGGACGATCCTCAATTTTCGCAAAAAACCATTTTGCAGTCCGGGTGTAGATGTCTTCTCCCCGGAGTCCGGCGACCCGCGCAACGATGCCTATCCATTCCCCGTCACCAGCGGGTTTCAACATACCGTCTGCATTCAGCCTTTGTCCGCCGACTGCTTCTGCCCAGTCAGACAACCATTCTGGAGGGTCGATTGCGACATCTGGCACCTCCCAGGAATGAAAAAGCCCCCTCCCTGTGCCGACCATATGATTTCCGTCATGCATCCAAAAAAGCTGCATGCAAAATTGAAAATGTGCCGGAAGTCGGTCTGAAAGGGGGCGTCCGCTTGGCACATCCCAAAGGCGGACGGACCCATCATAGGAACTGGTGGCGAGCCTGTGTCCGTCCGGGGATATCTGAGCGGAGTAAACCGATTCCGGATGCTGAATAGGCTCGCACAAAGGCTGGCCGCTGGGGATTGACCAAAGCTGAGCCGTGCGATCGTGCGAAGCAGTTGCCAGCACTTTGCCATCCGGGCTGAAACTGACGCTACCCCAGAACGAGATGCCAGCCCGATGAGACATCAGAGGTGTTGCGGGCGTCGCGTCTGCCATGTTCCAGACACGAACACTCCCGTCCGCGCAACCCGTGGCAAATCTCTGCCCGTCGCGAGACATCACGATTGTATTGACTCTGGCACCATGGGGACAATCGCTGCCGACCTGCCGACCGCTTTCCACATCAAACACCACGACCCCAGATGTCAGCCACTCCACACCTACAACGCGTTTTGCATCGGGTGTCATTTGCGCGAATTCGATATGGTTCCCGAACGGCTCGGAAACGTCCCTGCCTGTCATGAGATTTCGAACACGCACTTTGTAGCCCGAGGAATCAGCGCACAAGTATTTGCCGTCGCTGGAAAAATGAAGGCCTTGACAGCAAGTCAGTTTATCGACTGGGATAGCTACTCCAGTGGGTTGCCCAGTTTCGCAATTCCACACCCGCACTCGGCTGCTATTGCTTGCACCTGTGTATAAATGATTCGTCTGCGGATGAAATCTTGCAGCCCATAACTTCGAACCCGAATCGAACTTTCCAAGCCTGCGACCAGAGCTGAGTTCCCAAAGCGATGCCTCGGTTTCTACCGAACCTAGAATCCAACGCTCATCCGCACTGATCGCCAGCGCACCATTGCCACCCGCCCCAAACAGCATGGGCTGTGCTTCATTGGTGCCAATCTCCCAGAGCCGGATTTCACCTTTGGCGGTTCCAACTGCAAGCCGTGTCCCATCCCGATTCAGGCGGGCAAATTCAATGCTCGAATTCATCAGGCATGACGAGCACACCGGGTGATTGGAGGTAACATCCCAAACCTGCACGGCCGGTTGATCCGTCACGATTACAATTCGCGTTCCATCGGCACTGTATTCTACAGAATTGATATACTGATGGAGCTGCCACCCCGCCTCGGATTCTACGCCAGTCCCCGTGGAAAAAAAGCGCACCGAATGCTTTATGGTTCCAATCGCAATGGTATTTCCATCAGGACTAAGAGAAATTGGCCCGAGGCCGTCTGGCGGCCTAATTTTCCATGACAATTGCTCCATTGTTGTAAGATCGAATCCCACGACAAATGATTCGGAATACTTCGCAAAAAGGCGTTTTGCATCTTGAGAAAAAATTAGACTGCTCGGAGCTACACTAGCTGCCTTCCAGGTATGCTCGATGCGATGCGTTGCTGTGTTCCACAGAATAATACTTCCATCGTCAACTCCGCAGGCGAGCCAAGCACCGTTCGTGCTAATGATGAGGTCGGTGGGAGTTCCGGGAATATCAAACATGGCAAGCTCCTCGCCGCCTTCCGCCCTCCATATTTTGACATTCTTTTGAGTTGTGGCAGTTGCAATTTGGCTTCCGTCCGGAAAAAATACCGCCCACCTGCTCCCAGTCACACCACCTGATCCAATCCAGCGCCCTTTGTGCATTAGGGGCGGACTTACCGGTCGGCTAGTTTCCGAATCGAACACTTGTGAATCATTCCCAATCGCGACCAACCGATTTCCATCGGGACTGAAATGAACGCCGACCAAGTCCGCCTCTGGCGTGGCCGGAATCGGATCGAACACTGGTTTACCCGATGTCATATCCCAAACGTGGATGAGATCCTTGGTCACAGTGGCCAAGCGTTTCCCGTCCGGGCTCCAGTCCATACCGCGCACGGTTGCATTTTGCTTTAGCGGGTGCAGCAGCGGCCGGGCATAACTGCGGTCACGCAAAGCGGAAAGCAGGCGTGAACCAGTAATACGATCCGCTGGATGGCGACGTAGCACCGCCGCGAGATAGGCAAGGCCACTGGAAACGTCATCGGCTGAGAAAAGTTCCTCCGCGCGCTGAAGCTGCATTTTCGTAAGTATCTCGTCAGACTTCCCACGAGCCTGAACCGCTTCACGCCACTGCCAGAGGCTTACGGTGATCCCCGCCGCGACCAGAAAGAGGATAGCCGCTGCCGCCGCAAAGGCCAGCCGGTTGCGGCGCACCAGCTTCGTCATGCGATAGAGGGCACTGGGCGGTCCGGCTTCCACTGGCTCATTATTGAGATGCCTTTCTATGTCTTGAGCAAATGCGGCAGCACTGCCGTAGCGTCGCTCCCGATCTTTCTCTAGTGCCTTGAGCGTGATCCAGTCGAGGTCACCGCGCAGAGAGCGTTTTAATTTTGACGGTTCAATGCCGCGCGCAGTAGAAGTTTGCTTCACGATGTCCGTGACTGGCATCACACAACTGCTCGGCCGCACTGGCTCCGCTTCCCGAATAAGACGAAACACTTCATCGAAGGCGGCTTTCTTCAATTGCTCGCGCGGCAGCGGGGTGTTGCCAACCAGCAGTTCGTAAAGGATGACACCGAGCGTGTAGATGTCGCTGCGCGTGTCCATATCAGGACCTGATCCTGCTTGCTCGGGACTCATGTATTGCGGTGTGCCCACAACCATGCCCTCCACGGTGCGGGCAAGCGTAGCCTGCAACGCGGCCTCTGCCGATGTGCCAAGTGCCTTGGCAATGCCAAAGTCAATGACCTTGGGAACGGCTTTGCCGTCCACTTCGGTGACGAGGATGTTCGAGGGCTTCAAATCGCGATGCAGGATGGCCTTCTGATGCGCGTGCTGCACGGCCTGACACACGGGGATGAATAGCTCCAACCGCTCGCGGATTGTGAATTTATGCTCGTCACAATAATCGGTGATCGGCACGCCTTTGACGAGTTCCATCACGAAGTAAGGGCGGCCATTGTCTGTCGCACCCGCATCCAGCACGCCCGCGATATTCGGATGATCCATCAAGGCCAGCGCCTGCCGCTCCGCTTCAAAACGGGCGATGATCTCGCGGCTGTCCATGCCCGGCTTGATGACCTTCAGCGCGACCTCGCGATGAATGGGCACATGTTGTTCCGCTCGCCACACAATGCCAAAGCCGCCCACGCCAAGTTCTTCCAGCAACTTATATCGCCCAATGGAGTCACCGATTTTTTCCGTAGAAATGCCGGGCAACACTGGCCCGCTGAAAATCAC
>JAYVQB010000407.1:0-4964 GCA_043757085.1 Verrucomicrobiota bacterium | reverse complement strand
GCACAACGCTGATCACATCATTCCAGCGCGTATTATCATCAACACATGGAACGCGGGCCATGCCAGCGGCGAAATAAGCCAGCACGCTGTCATCCGTGCCTTCAAAGTCAGTCGCATAAAAAACATTCTCTGAGAGGAACGCACTTACTCTCGCATGATTGCGGAGCGACTTCAGCCGATAGCGACCCGCATCATCAAAATCAAGGCGCACCGTTTCCTCCCACACCGAACCTTTTTCTCCCTTGAGCCGATAGCGATACTCGCCCGGCAACCAGCCCGCCAACAACGTGACCAGTGCCGCATCGGGGGCTGTGCCACGAATGACCGTTCCCTGAATCGGCACACCCGCAGTCCGATAAACAGCGCGGCTTCCTCGCTCGTGAATTTCAAGATAATGCTTCAAACAAAACGCCCGCGTCGCTGCGCCAACGAACGCCGTGTCCTGAATTTGCAAATGCAGATGAGGCACGGGCGAACGTCCGCTGTTTCCGCATTGCCCCAACAATGCGCCACGCTCGACACGCTGACCGACATGCACCGCCACCGATGATTGCTTGAGATGCGCCAGCCTCACATAGAATCCGCCATCGGCATCAATGATGACTTGGTTTCCCCAGTTTTCATCGGGGTTGTTCTGACCCTGTGCATTATCGCGCACAGCATTCGTGATCGCGGCCACGATTCCGCCGCAGGGCGAGAGCACGGGCGTTCCAAACACCGTAAAATCCTCCAGCGAATCCCCCGCCCCGGTGTGCTTGGGTCCCTCTGATTCGATTTCAAAATCCAGCGCGTATCGCCATGCGCCGCGATGCGTCAGCGCTCCATCAAAGCTCTGCGTCACGGTGCGTTCTCCTTCAAACGGCAGATGCAACGCGGGCGTGTTCAGATGGGGAAAACGATGCGCGTTCAACAGCACACGTCGCGCAACAGATTCCGGGAACATCCCGGGCGCAGGCGAAGGCACCAGACCGCGAGCCGTGCGTCGCTGCCTCAACGCATAGACCATAACCAGCACGACGAGATTGTAAGGCAACGCGCTCGCCGGAAGGCCGAAGTAACGCAACGCCGTGGCCAGCGCGATTGCCACCAGCGCACAAAAAAATGCGCCGCACATAGCCAGCAATAAACTGGCGCGTGACACAATGAAATAGCCCGAACCAAGCGCGATGCCGCAGAGGAGAAAATTAAATCCGCACCAAGTCACGCCGTCGGGATTCATCGCATAGCCGAGCACCGACATCGTCCCCGCGCCCACAGTGAAAGCCGCCGTGGCCAAGAGGCAGGTCAATGGCGAACTCACCGCGAGCGCAACGAACACCAGCAATCCTGGCAGCGCGTGAGTTTGAAAAAGCATGGCCCCGAAGGCCTGAAACAGAGCCTGCACAAACGACGGAAGAAAATTCAAATCAAACCAAGCATTGCTTTCCACCGATGGCATCACCGGCGGGCCGAACAACGCGTAACCCATGAAATACAAAACATAGGCCACCATCACTGCGGGAAGACTGTGCGATGACATGCCCAGATGCACCGCCGCCAAATGTTGCATGGCCACCGAAAGGAAAAGCCCTCCCGCCACCGCCGCGAGCCAGAGCAGTGCATAAATATGCGGCTGAAAATGATAACATCCATCCAGCCAACCCACCGTGAGACAAATCAGCAAAGGATTGAAAAGTAGATAGCCATTGCGAATACCCGCCGGATCAAATCCCAATATCCATGCCAGCGTTGCTGCTGCGCAAACCCCAAGCACACCGGCCAGCCCCATCATCGGATCCAAGAGACTGACCGCGAGAAGACACCAGCCCAGTCGCGCGTTCGCAGAAAAAAACAAAACAGCATAAGCGCGTGGCAAACCCGCCGCGAGAGTCGCACTCAGCGTGGGCGGCGCGACCGGGACATCGTTGTCAGTGATGGCGATCATGATTTTGATCCCGCGAGATAATCCGGCACTTCCTCCATCTCCTGAACATACTGAAGATTCTCCCGCCGCCGGATAACGTGAACTTTGCCATCGAGTCCGATCATCACCACTGCCGGGCGATAGGTGATGAACTGCATGGCTTGCGTGATGTTATAAGCGCCGACTGGATGCATCACGACCTGATCGCCCGTGGTCAGTCCTGGCAGCGGTGCTTCCTCGCGGATGACATCAATGTTCATGCACAAGCAGCCATAGACCATCGTGGGCGCGGGCGCATCAAGACAGGCGCGCGCGGGCAGCATCGTGGGCTGATACCATGTCGCGGTGTAGAGTAAATTCACACCGGCATCAAGCACCAGCGCGTTGCGAGAAGGCGCAGCCGGCGCCGCTGCGGCAGAGCCTTTGCCGTAAGCACTGAGCGCCGCGCTCAATCCATTGCCGCCTTTGCCATAAGCCGCCAATGCATTGTTCACTGAGCCATCGCCCGAACGACGTTTCACCGCGACGACCGTGGAGATCAAGTATCCCGCTTCATCCACCAGCGCACGTCCGGTCTCCAAATACAATCGCGGCAGCTTGCGCCCCGATGGCCAGTTGGCTGCAATCGTATCACAGATGGCTTCCGCATAACGATCCAATGATGGCGTGACTTGCTCCGGCGGAAGATATTGATAATGCAGCCGCGCGCGTGATGCGAATCCTCCGCCGAGATTGAGATAAGTGATGTCTGCGACACCGAGCTTTTCTGCTTCGAGCGCAAGCGTGACCAGTTTTTCCGTCGCGATGCGATAGGCCACGGGATCGAGAATAAAAGTTCCCACATGACAATGCAGCCCTTGCAGTTGCAATTGCGGCGTGCCGCGCAGTCGGCGGATAACTTGCAAAGCCTCGCCATCATCGGCACTGAAACCAAACTTCGACCACACCGGATGCGTGCCTGTTTTCACGTTGATGCGTAGTGCGATCTTGAGCGGCTCGGCGCGGCCTTTCGCCATGCCTGCCAGCGTGAGCAATTCATCGACGTGATCGACTTGGATCATCGCGCCCTCGGCCACCGCGCGCTCCAGATCGGCGCGTTCTTTGTGAGGGCCATTGAAGATAATCTGGTTTCCGGGAATGCCATTGTGCCGCGCCTTTTCATATTCAAAGCCCGATACCACTTCCGCGATGGAGCCTTCCTGATGGAACAGTCGGCAGATGGCGTTGAGGTAATTCGTTTTGTAAGACCAGGCGAATTGCACATCGGGATAGCGCCGGGTGAAAGCACGCCGGGCCTCGTGAATTTTGTCGCGCAATGATTTTTCCGAGAAGACAAACAGCGGGCTGCCATGCTCGCGCACGAGATCAGAAATGGAAACACCATCAATCTCCGAACAACACGGCGAAGAGCCATGCCGGAATGGATTGACCGGGCCGGAGCCGAGCCGTTGAACGGTCGGAGTGGTATAAGGAAGTCGGGCACTCATGCGATGGCTGATTGAGGTAAGGTTGAAGTTGCCGCGCGGGAACGAAGCGATGCCGGCCTGGACGCAAAATCACTTCCCGCCGAAAGCTCCGCGATGTCGTCCACATGACCGTGAACTTCGATTTGATGACGGAGATAAAAATGTCCCGCCGCGCAGGACGGCATCGGCTTGGGGCGGAATCCAGTGACCAGCATCTCCACCAAGGCGGCGGGCAAGTTCATGCCAAACATCGAAGGAAAATCCACCCACGCAGGGAAACGCGGATTGATTTCGATGAGCGTGTAATCTCCCGTCGCGTCATCCTTCATGGCCTCGACTTCAAACGGCCCGCGCCATTTGAGGTGACGGATGATTTTGGAAACGAAACTCTCCAGCCTGGGATCGCGCACGGTAATGCCGCCAAGTCCCTTGCCCTTGTCACTGATGATCGTCTTGCGAATGCAGCAGAGTCCGATCACGCCGCCGTCGCCGTCGCCCAAACCCATCGCGTTGAACTCCGGCCCGTAAACACAACTTTGCAGCAATGCCGGTGCGCCCCATTGAGTCAGAAGCATGGTGACAGAGGCAGTTAGTTCATCATCGTCAGACGCGATTTTTGCATCGTAATATTGGCCTTTGACCATCAATGGAAAACCCAGCCTGCGCGCAGCAGCCAGTGCTCCGCGCGCATCATAAACCGGTTCCGTGCGCGGCGTGGCCACTCCGCATTCGTCAGCAAATTCGGTCAGCAAACTTTTGGCACGGCTGCTCAACATTTCAGCGTCCGGCAGATAAGTCATCAATCCCCTCGCGTTCAGATCGTGCTCCAAATGCACCAGAAGTTCGATCTCGGAATCCAGCGTGGGAATGAAAATATCCACGGGTGCTTCATCGAGCACATGATCCAGTCTCTTCAAAAACGAAACCGCACCGCAAGTCGGATAGGGCATGGTGAAAACCTTGTCAGGCCCGCCATCCATGTAGATGCCGCTCTCCATCGCGTCATAAACCAGGCCCACGATAAAGGCGTCGGGATAACTTCGGCGGATGCTGCGGACAATGCCCGCTCCGGGTTGTGGATTGTCTCCGCGATGCAATCCGCTGACAGCTATGCGTGGTGCGTTCATGATTTCCATCCGTGTTGTTCCAGCGCGCCAAGGAAGTTCTCCAGATCACGTCGCGCCGTGTGTTCATCCACTTCGTATTCATCCAGCAGACGCTGCAGAATGATTTCGTCGTCGCTGTCTTGCTGGAGCAGGCGGACAATTCTCAAGCCAGTGGCACTGAGTTGAAACGTTTCCCCGCCCGCAGGATCGAAAGCGAATCCGCGATCATTCAGCAGAAGGTCTTGCAGAGGGATTGGCATGTCCGGTTGTGTTAAATTTTATGCGCGATCAGGGTTTCGATACAGTTGGGGCGCAGAGTTCATATCCCTTCCGGGCATAGGTGTAGTCGGGGCTGAGACTCATTAGTTGCAGAAAATCCTCCAGTGCCTCGCGCTTCTCGCCGAGATAAAAGGCCGACCAAGCCGCGCCGCTCAGGGCATCAACGTCACCCGGATAAAAGGCTAGGACCCGGCGGTAAGCTGACAGGGA
>JAYVQB010000406.1:0-5004 GCA_043757085.1 Verrucomicrobiota bacterium | reverse complement strand
ATAGGCAATGAAGTGCGACATGTGCGACAACGAAGCTGCGGTCTTCCTCACCCAAATTGTGGACGGGAACATGACGCAGGTGAATCTCTGTGAGAAGTGCTCGAAGGAAAAAGGAGTCACTGATCCCACAGGGTTTCAGCTCGCGGATTTTTTGATCGGCACCGCTGGAGCGAAGAAAGCGCAGACCGCGGTCGTGGAAGACGACAGCCTGGCCTGCCCCGAGTGTGGCTTCACTCGCGCGCATCTTAAAAAAATCGGACGTCTCGGATGCCCTGAGTGTTACCACACCTTTGCCTCTGACTTGGAGAACATGCTCCGGGCCATGCACAAAGGAACGCGTCACATCGGGAAAGTCCCCGGCAAAACTCCGCCCCCCGCCATCACCAGCGGGCGCACTCCGAAAGTGAATGTCAAAAAACGACTGGGCGAGCTTAAAGACTCGATTGATCGCGCCGTCGCCGAGGAGCGTTACGAAGACGCTGCCCGGTTGCGCGACGAGATGCGGGAAATGGAGACCAAAAAAGACTGAGCGGTTCTCCCGGGTTTCCTCGTGCAATCGAGAATCACCCGATGATATTGAACCAAAGAGTCCGATTGATTTCAGATACGTTAGTATATTTAGAAGCCCATGCGTCTCACCACCCTCCTAAAAAATCCCGCCGACTGGATGCAAGGTCATGGCCCGCATTCGGACATCGTGATGACCTCACGCATCCGGCTGGCGAGGAACCTGCGCGGCAGCTCTTTTCCTGGCTGGGCATCGGAGCGCAAGCGCATGGAACTTCTGGATCAGGTGCGCCCAGTGGTGGCCGGGCTGGCCTTGATGAAGGACGGCTTTGATGAGGAATATTCCAACTTGAACAAAACGCGCAAACAGGTGCTGGTTGAGCGGCATCTGGTCAGCCGGGAACACGCCGCGCGCTCGAATGGATGCGCGGTGGTGATTGATCGGAGACAGAGTGTTGCGATCATGATTAACGAAGAAGATCATCTGCGGATGCAGGGAATTCGCGCGGGTCTTGATCTGCGGACGGCTTACGAAATGATCAACGCGGTGGATTCGGAACTCGAACGCGAGCTTACTTACGCCTACGATGCGCGTCTTGGTTATCTCACCGCCTGTCCCACGAATCTGGGCACTGGTATGAGAGCGTCCGTCATGCTGCACCTTCCCGCGTTGGCTTTGACCGATCAGATCAAGCAAGTGATGAATGCCGTTCACAAGATCGGCCTCGCGGTGCGCGGATTGTATGGCGAAGGCACCGAGGCCTTGAGCAATCTTTTCCAAGTCTCCAATCAGCATACCCTTGGCGAGACCGAGGCGGAACTCATCAGCCGCATCGAAGGCGTGGCCGAGCATATCGTGCAGGCAGAAAATAATGCGCGGGAAAAACTCCGCATGGAAAGCCCGACGATGTTGCATGACCACGTCGGACGCGCCTATGCGACGCTGCGGTTTGCGCATATTTTGAACTCGAAAGAGGCGCTGAATTATCTTTCGCTGCTGCGCCTCGGGGCCGATCTTGATCTGGTTCCCAGTTGCGACCGCAGTTTGATTGACATGCTACTGCTGGAAATTCAGCCCGCGCATTTGCAACTCGCCGCGCGTAAAGATTTGTCGCCCGAAGAACGCGACAGCCGCCGCGCTGAAATAACTCGCGAGAGGTTGAAATCTGTTCCCGGGCCTCTTAACGTATCCAATAACGACGCGGACGGTTCCGCGCAACCCCCTGACTCCGATGATGAATAACTTTACCCCACGCGCGCAGCAAGTCCTGGCGCTCGCCCGCAAGGAGGCTGATCGCTTCAATCACAATTACGTGGGGACTGAGCACTTGTTGCTCGGCCTCATCAAGCTCGGCCAAGGCGTGGCCGTTAATGTGCTGACGAAGCTCGGCGTTGATCTCGACACTGTGCGGATGCAGGTCGAGCAGCACGTCGGCTCCGGCCCGGACACCAAAATGGCGGGCAACATTCCCTACACGCCGCGTGTGAAAAAAGTTCTCGCGCTGGCATCCAAGGAAGCCAAGGCGCTGAATCATTCCTATGTCGGCACCGAGCATCTGCTGCTCGGTCTGCTTCGTGAAGGCGAAGGCGTGGCCGCGCAGGTGTTGCGCAATCTCGATGTGAATCTCGACAAGGCCCGCAATGAAATCCTGAAAGAACTTGATCCCAACTTCGGTGGCGAAGAGGAGGACGGCGAAGAAAGCGAAAACACGCCGCAGGGCAGTGGACAAAAGAAAGAATCGAAGACGCCAGCCTTGCGCGCCTTTGGTCGCGATCTCACCGAGTTGGCGGTAAAAAACGAACTCGATCCCGTGATTGGCCGCGCCAGCGAGATCGAGCGCGTCATCCAGATTCTCTGCCGTCGCACCAAGAACAATCCCGTTCTCATCGGCGAAGCCGGCGTGGGCAAGACCGCGATCGTCGAAGGTCTCGCGCAAGAGATCGCCCAAGGCAATGTGCCGGAGCTGCTGCGCGACAAGAAAGTCATTGTGCTCGACCTGGCCCTCATGGTCGCGGGCACCAAGTATCGCGGCCAGTTTGAAGAGCGCATCAAAGCCGTGATGGATGAAATCCGCCGCACGAAGAATGTTATTCTTTTCCTCGATGAGCTTCACACCATCGTCGGTGCCGGCAGCGCGGAAGGCGCGATGGACGCCAGCAATATTCTCAAGCCTGCACTTTCTCGCGGTGAATTGCAATGCGTCGGAGCCACCACGTTCAATGAATATCGCAAATACATCGAGAAGGATGCCGCGCTCGAACGCCGCTTCCAGCAGGTGAAGGTCGAGGAGCCGAGTGTCGAGGACGCCATCCGCATCTTGCAAGGACTCAAGGGCAAATACGAAACGCACCACAAAGCCCGCTATGATGTGAAAGCACTTGAGCAGGCGGTGCATCTCAGCAGCCGCTATCTGCCCTCGCGTTATCTGCCGGACAAGGCCATTGACATCATGGATGAAGCGGGAGCCAAAGCCCGTATCTCCACCATGACGCGCCCGCCGGAGATGAAAGTGATCGAGGCCGAGATGGAACAAATCCGCGCCGAGAAAGAGGTCGCCATCAAGGATCAAGACTTTGAAAAAGCCGCGAGTCTGCGCGACCGCGAGAAGGACGCGAAGAAACGTCACGACGATGTCTTGGAAAACTGGCGCGCGAATAACAGTGAGCGCATCGTGGATGTGACCGAGGAAGACATCATGTCGGTCGTCAGCAAATGGACCGGTGTCCCGCTGCAACGCATGGAACAGGCCGAGGCCGACAAGTTGCTCAGGATGGAAGATGAGTTGAAGAAGCGCATCATTGGTCAGGATGAAGCAGTGATCGCGATCAGCAAAGCTCTGCGTCGCAGTCGCGCCGATCTCAAAGATCCGAAGCGCCCGATTGGTTCGTTCATTTTCCTTGGGCCGACTGGCGTTGGAAAAACTTATCTCGCAAAGAATCTCGCCGAGTTCATGTTCGGCAGCGCCGAGGCATTGATCCAGATCGACATGTCCGAATACATGGAGAAGCACACCGCGAGCCGTCTCATCGGTGCGCCTCCCGGCTATGTCGGTTATGAAGAGGGCGGCCAGCTTTCCGAGGCCGTGCGCCGTCGTCCGTATTCCGTTGTTCTTTTCGATGAAGTTGAAAAAGCGCATCCCGATGTGATGCATCTGCTTTTGCAAATTCTCGAAGAAGGCAAGGTCACGGACAACTTTGGCCGCAAGATCGATTTCAGAAACACCATCGTCATCCTCACCTCTAACGTCGGTGCTGACAGCATCAAGCGACAGACATCGCTGGGATTCGGCGCGATGTCGCAGGAATCGGGCGATTATGACGGCATGAAGGGCAAGGTGCTTGAGGCCGCAAAGAAAAACTTCAAGCCCGAGTTCATCAATCGCCTCGACGACCTCATCGTTTTCCGCATGTTGGACAAGCTCGAGTTGAGCCGCATTGTCGATCTCGAAATCTCCAAGGTTCTCGCCCGTCTCCAGAAGAAGCGCATCACGCTCACGCTGGATGACAGCGCGCGCGATTTCCTCATCAAGGAAGGTTACGATCCGCAATACGGTGCCCGACCCATGCGTCGTGCCGTGGAGAAAAACATCGAAGACCCACTCGCTGAGCATCTTCTGCGCGGCGATGTGAAAGAAGGCGACACCGTGAAGGTTCTCTGTGAACCGGAAGCGAAAGCGCTAAAGTTCATCAGTCTCGGCGAAGCTACGCCTGAAGTGGTGGGAGCGGCGGCCGGTGGTGGCGTTGCTTAAGGTTTTGAGTTCAACCCAGTGCGCTGCAACATGATGTGGCGCAGGTCTGCGACCTGTGTGTAGTCCGGGCATTTTGCCTGGAATCTAACCAAACGGCACCGCCCAGAATGGGCGGTGAACACACAGGTCTGGAGACTTGTGCCACATCAAACAATTCACTTGCCACAAGTCTGCCACAGGCTGCACATTGTCAGATGATGAATCGCCGTGATTTACTCGCTGTTGGTGGAGCCGCGATTGCCGGTTCCGTGTTCACTTCCCGCAACGCGTCCGCCGAAGAAGGCTTGCTTGGAATGGAATTGCCGAAACTGCCTTATGCGCCGGAAGCGCTGGAGCCGCACATAGATGCGATGACGATGACGATTCACCATGACAAGCATCATCAGGCTTACATCACCAAGCTGGGTGATGCGCTCAAGGCCGCGAACATCAGGAGCGCTGACACGGTTGCGTTAGTCAAAGGCGTGAGGGGTATGCCTGAAAGTGTGCAGACGGCGATCCGCAACAATGCAGGCGGGCATTTGAACCACACATGGTTTTGGAAATGGATGGCACCCGCAGGCAGCGGCCCGGCGGGACCTCATGGGAAACTGGCCGAGGCGATTCAGGCCAGCTTTGGCGGATTGGATAATATGAAAAAAGCTTTTAACGAAGCCGCGGCGAAGCGTTTCGGTTCCGGCTGGGCCTGGGTCGTCAAGCAAGATGATGACAAGCTGGTGGTGACTTCCACGGCGAATCAGGATAACCC
>JAYVQB010000405.1:0-5017 GCA_043757085.1 Verrucomicrobiota bacterium | reverse complement strand
GCAGGGGTGTAAGCTGGTTGCTTCCTCATGTGAACGTTCATGGCTTCGACCCTCGCCGGGGTCGTAGGATAACTGGTCTGATTCCGGGGGTGTCGCAGTGCTCAACCCCCGGCTACGATGCTTTGAAGCCTCCGGCTTCTGCCAGTCGTGCAGCCGAGTTCGCGCGTGCCATCGGTGTGCTGGAAAAAGTCCGCATTTCAACTGTTTTGGTATAAGGCATCAAGCCATGCTTGGCCTGATGTAACTGAGATTGGTCATTCACTCGCCGCTCCTTGATTCTTGATGCAGCTCGTCCGTCACCATGACTCAGCCCGTCCCTTCCAGCTCCGCAATCTCCCGCTCCAGCTTCTCGGCCTGAGTCTTCAATTCGGTGACCTCGGCGTTGATGCCCTCGATCTGACGCTCCACCACGCGCTCGAAGACTTCCGGCTCGCGCTCCACGAGTTGATGCAGTTCCCAGTCCGGGCTTTCCTTCAGCGCATTTGTCGCATCCAGCACCGTGATGATCTCCGCTTCCAGGCTTTCCCAGAGTTTGCGCAGATTGTCCGCTTCATCTGAGTCGCCGAACTCAATGGCCGACCAGCCCTGGCGCAAGACGAAACCCACCGGATCATCGGCAATCCGGCGCAGCGTATCCAGATCGCCGTTGTCCTTGGCCGCATTGATCGCGGCGGTCAGCTTGGTGTAGGTTTCCAGCTTCTCCGGGTCATCGGCATAGCGGTCGGGATGAAAAAGTTTTACAAGCTTCTTCCACAGGCTCTTGATTTCACTTTCCGCGTCCTGAGAAAGCTGTTTCTTCGATTCCATCGCGGCTGCGGTGTCCGAATACTCCTGTTTCGTGCGCTCGTCGGCTTGTTGGAATTCCTCATCTACTTGGGCCGCCGCTTCCTCGCCTTCTCGCAGCAGGGTCTCCAGAAACGTCTGGCGATACTGCACCACCAACCGCACCCGGTCGCGCTCCTCGTATTGTGGACGCAGACGCTTGAAGAGCCGGGCCTGCAAAGTGGAAACCTTCGCCCTGTCCGAGGTGTAGGCGGCTTCAATTTCCGCCAGCCGCGCACGGGCGGCGGCTACCAGACTGCGAAACCGTGACAAATCAGGATGCACATAGATCACAATGCCCCGGACGCTGGAGGTTTTATTCGTCCGCTTGCCCTTGGCTGGCGGGGTGCTTTCTTCCTCGGAAATGGCCACGGCATCCATGGCTGGCTCCATTCCGCGCTCCAGTTCCCGCAAATACCATCGCCCCATTCTCGCGCTGCGGGCATTGCTGGAACCTGACAGCGATTCAAGCCATTTCCGCAGTTCAGAGTTTGTGCGGGCTTCAAAGATGCAACGTCCCTTGAACTTGCCGAAAGCGATGCGCGAGGGAAACCATTCGTCAGTTGCGTGCTTCACAAGGTCTTCCCAAGTGTGCAGGCCACGTTGTTCCGCGATGGGCCGCAGCACATTGGCGAACAAATCCGCCACGGTCATCACATCGCCCAGTCCCGTGTGTGCGCCGCGTTCCGGCAGACGGTAATACTGCCGCAGTGTTTGCAGCTTGCAGTTGCCCGCAGGAACGGGGTCGAGCAGGCGTTGCGCCAGACGCAGCGCGCAGAAGCCCTCGGTGCCGATCCGTTTTAATTTCAACCGCTTCCACTCTGGCAGCAGCACTTTATCCAGATCGTATTCCAGATTGTAAGCCACCAGTGGAAGTCCCGCTGCATACTCGCGGAAAGCGGCATAGACTTCCTGCGCAGGCTCACCATCGCGCTCCAGAATCTCTCGAGTGTAGCCATGCACGCGCGAGGCTTCTTGCGGAATCTCTTTGTTCTGGTTTAGCAATTTCCGAAACGGCTCGCCGACAGGTTCCCATCCGCGCATCCGCTGAGCGGCGATCTCAACCACGTAGATCGGCGGGGCGAAGCCCGTGGTTTCGGTGTCGAGGAGGAGCCACTTGGTTGATTGCATATCAGAATTTCTGATCAGGGACGTTGAATCAGGCGGGTTGTATTGACGTCATATTTCAGATACCTCAAATGCAGCAATGAACGGATGTTGAGTTCGTGAATGCTATTTTCTCGACAATTCAAGGTGTCGAGAAGTGGAACATAAAATACATTCAGTTCCGTAAGCTGGTTATGGTCGCAGCAAAGTCTAGTCAGAAGTGGGATGCATGACAAGTCAAGTTCCGTAAATTTGTTATTGTTACATATAAGGCAGCTAAGTTGAGAGACGTTGGACAAGTTCAGTTCCGCAAGCTGGTTATCGTCGCAGCAAAGTGATGTCAGAAGTGGGACGTATGACAAGTCCAGTTTCGTGAATCTGTTAGATCTGCAGAAAAGGTGGGCGAGTTGCGGGACGTTGGACAAGTTCAGTTCCGTAAGCTGGTTATCTTCGCACCAAAGATCGGTCAAAAGCGGTATGTTAGACAAGTCCAGCTTCTCAAGCTGGTTACTTCTGCACCAAAGCCAGGTAAGTTGCGGGACGCAGGACAAGTCAAGTTCCGTAAGCTGGTTATCTTCGCACAAAAGCTCGGTCAAAAGCGGTATGTTAGACAAGTCCAGCTTCTCAAGCTGGTTACTGTCGCAACGAAGAATGTTAAGTTGAGGGACGCAGGACAAGTCAAGTTCTACAAGTTCGCTTTCAGCGCACGTAAGCACGGTAAGCCTAGGCACGTTGGACAAGTCTAGCTTTCTCATATGGCAACCATATAAATCCAAACGGCTTAGTCTAGACAGTGAGATGGAAATCTCCAAGTTACCATAAGGTGGGTTGATAAATTCTAATTCTTCCACCATTAATTTGTTTCCAATCCTGAAGTGAGGAACAGGAAGTAAATTGTAATCCCAGACTATTTTCACTATCCTGCCATCTCTAAATTCAGTTTTTATCGTGTAATCTATAAGTTCGGGATCCTTCTTTATCTCACTGTCCGTATTAGACTGCCCTAAGAGCAAGCGCCGGACAATCTCCTCCGGTTTCATAGCCAATTCAGCCGCCCACTCTAGGATTTGCTGGTAATCCGGCTCGCAGAATTCGTGTTCACCGATCCTGAATTTCATCATCTGCGTCAGTTCTGCTGCCAGGGGGAGAACCTCGTTGACCATCCGCGACATGATGCCACCACCACCATCCCACCGAGCAAGTCCACTGCCGGAATGAATGATCAGGGAAAGATTTGTTTCCTCAGACATACAAATCAAGGCCGTGTATGAGTTTAAATTTCACTGCGTCGCAAATCTGCCTCATTGGGTGAATGTTTGGTGGGGTGAAAACTGCGCTCCCTTTATTAGGGCCAGAACGGCGTTTGGATGTTCTCATACAAAGTCCAAAGAAGTTGAATTTGTATTTCAACGGAAGTATTTTCCAAGGTTGGATCAACTCTAAGCTCCCTAAGTTGGCGCTGCATTGGATCAAATTCGTGCGGGTGGTATTTTCTAGGAACGTGGGACGTGTATTGTTCCCATGCCAAAAGTATGTTGCGTTTGTGCTGGCAGTCACTTCCTTCTGCTGCCCTGAGAATCAGACCTTGAAGGGCCGGGATGGATTGTTCGTGTATCCCCTCCAGAATGGAAAATTGCTTGAAATAAACGTTCTCAGTGACTGCTTTAAGCTGGTAAATTTGAAGGTGGATCGCGGTCTTGGCCTCATGGGCCAGTTTGCGCCTCTCACTATAGTTAAATGTATAAATCCCGCCGCATATTGTGATGAGCGCAACCACGGCATTTCCAAGAAACTCACAAAAGCTATATGCGATGAGAATCATGGAACGTGTGGGGGTGGTTAATTGTCTTTCCGCGTCTCCACTTATTGCGTTTATCATGATGAGTTTTTTGCATTGCTGGCTGGCTGGCTACTGACGTGGAATCAGGCCATATCAACGTTTGAGTTCAGAAATCAGGCGGCCTATTTTCTGCAACGATTTGTTCGGTCGTCTAATGTCAACCTTCTTTGTTTAGGTTACAATGAAAATGTGCGGGGGTTGCGCTGCACAAATAGACTCTGAAAACTGGGATGGCTAAACTTGTTTCCAAAACTCTCAGTTCTGCTTGAATGACGAGACTGCAATCATCAGGCAACGTTGAAGGATAAAACAACACAAGAAAGGAACCTTTTGAAGGGACTGCAACACCGCTGGCAATCTCTCGGTCACCCTGAAATAGACTGGCCGGAACATGCTGGCATGAGCACCCATCGACCCATTCAAGCGTTTCTTTTGAGAGTGTATTCATATTTTTGTGGTGTATTTTGCTTCAGATTACCTCAGTCAGACCGAACTATTCAATCGCAAACAAATTTGTTTACCACAAGCGTTATGGGCGAAATTTTTGTCTGTAAAGCGGCTTTATGTCAGGGATCGATCCTATCATTGCAGCATTCTGACAACTCTTGCGGCACCTTTCTCAAGGTTGCACTTCCATGCCTTCGGCCTGCGCAAGCTCGCCCTGAGTGCGTCGAACGGTGATTTGGAAGTTCACCCGATCTTTCCGCGCAGTAAGTCCGTCACCATCTTCGGGTTCGCCTTGCCGCCGCTGCTTTTCATGATCTGGCCGGTCATCCAGTTGAGGACTTTGTCATTGCCGGCTTTGAACTCGGCGACTTTGGCGGGATTAACGCGGCGGATGTCGCGAAGAAGGAATTAGCGGATGCTTGCCATTGGCATAATTTGAATTTACGTTCACCTACATGAGCACTCTCGTTGAAATCGAACAGGCCATTGAGCAACTTCCCAAGGATGATAAGGCGGCTTTGCGCGTCTGGCTCTCGGTGCATGAGTCGCGTCCAGTGCTTGCCAAATGGCGCGAGCAGGGCGCTGGGCTGGTGAAACAGATGGGCGGGGTGGACTCCTACCTCGGCCAGATGCGCGGGGAACATCACGACCGCAGTTGAAAGTTCAGTTCGTCGTTCTCCAGGATGGCCCGGGAGCGCCGCCGTCCTCGTGCGGCTTGAAAACCTCCTCGCGAAGCGACCTGAATGCAGTTTGCCGCTGCGCGGTGAATGAACGACGCCGCGCGAGGACGGCGGCGCTCCC
>JAYVQB010000404.1:0-5027 GCA_043757085.1 Verrucomicrobiota bacterium | reverse complement strand
AATCAAATCCAACCACGCAGCAAAGCTGCCAAGAAAATACGAATGCGGACAAGAGTGTCCGCGCTCCCTTGGCATTCACATCCTTGCCCTCTCATCATTCAGCCCCATTGCCTTGGAGTTACAGAAATCAGGAATTCATCGTAGCAGCCGAGGTAACGAGGCTCAAATATCTGCGCACTGAATTTCGCTTGCACCTACCACGCACCGATCCTGATCAGAGCCTCCTTACGTCGGCTGCTACTTCATCCCGCTCATCCAACTCCGCCATCTCCATTAACAAGGCCGTGGCATAAGTTCCTTTGGGCAAGTCGAAGCTGATTTGGAGATCATCTTTATCGAGGATTTCAAAGATAGCGTTCGTTCGCCGCAGGCTTTTCGCCATACATTGCGGTCACGGTTTCTCCAGTTGCTGCACAAGTTCTCCGTAGTTTTGTGAGTTGGGATTATGCTTGCCCGCGAGAGCCCGTCGGGCGAACGGTAATGCCTCCTTTTTTTTGGATTGCTGTCCCAGACACTTCGCCAAACAGTAGCAAGCATGTAAGGTTTGGGGATCGTCCACGCCGAGCACGCGCTCGCAGATGGCAAGCACATCGCGCTGCTCTTTCTCCGCCTCGGCAAGTTTTCCCAGTGATTGCTTCACCATTGCAAGTTCGTTCCGAGTCCGAAGGGTGTCAGGATGCTCCGCACCCAACACGCGTTCTCGAATGACAACCAAAGCGCGCAACTCCGTCTCCGCCTCGACATTCTTATGGATGCCTTGAAGTGTATTTATTAGACGGTCACGGCTGGCCAGGGTCGCCTGATGTTGGGTGCCAAGCACGTGCTCACGGACGGTGACGACCGTTCGAATTTGCATTTCTGCCTCAGCTCCCATGTCCTTGCCTTCGCCTTCATACCACAGGGTTTCGGATAGGTTCTCCCGCATCTCGAGGGTGAAAGGATGTTCTTCGCCCAGCAGGCGCAAGCAGATAGCAAGAATGGCGCGCAGTTCCTTTTCCTGACGGCCACCCTTTGCAACGTCAGTGTGTTCGATCAAGTAAGCCAGCGCCACTCGGGACCTTAAGGTTTCTAAGTGGTCTTCACCCAACACGCGCCGCTGGATGGCGATGACCTCGCGAAGCTCCTGCGCTGCCTCGTCCCACTTCTGTTGTCCGTCAAGAACGTAGGCCAGATTAAGCCTAAACATGAGACATTCGGGATGTTCCGGGCCCAAAACATGTTTTGCGATGGCGAGCAATTTCTGAAATTCCACTTCGGCTTCGGCATACTTTTGTTGACCTTTCAGCGCGCCGGCGAAATTGTTCCATATTTGCAGCGTGTGGGGATGCTCCGGCCCCAGCACGCGCCTCAAGATGTCCAGCATCACCCGATATTCCGATTCCACCTCCGCAAACTTTCCCTGACCGAACAACGCGCTGGCCAGATTGTTCCGCGCAATCAGTGAATCTGGATGTTCCGAGCCCAGCACGCGCTGTAGAATGACCAGCAGTGTGCGGTAGTCCATTTCCGCCTCAGCATACTTGCCTTGAGCTATCAAGACGGCGGCCAGATTGCTCCTGCACGACATGGTTTGCGGATGTTCCGCACCAAGAACGTCCGTGCGGATTTCTACCGCGCGGCGATAGTGGGGGAGTGCAGCGCGGGGATCGCCAAGATCAAAGTAAGTCCCACCAATGGAGTCTCTTATTGCCGCCTCGACCAGCGGTTGATCATGAAAACGATTTCCGACGGTTTTCGAAGCGCGATCCAATGCTTCTCGCACCGTCAGATTCGGATTCGGCGGTTCCTTGCTTTTGGCTTGTTCTCGACTTCCCGCCTGCTGCAACAGGTCATTCTTAAGAAAATCATTTACGGCTTTCGCGATTTGCGCCTCGCCATCCGCCCTCTTTTCTGCTCGTGTCGCTCTCACTGCCTGCCAAGTGCTGACTGCGATTCCTGCAATAAGCAACGTTAGGATGACTGCTGCCGCAGCAACGGCCAGCCGGTTGCGCTGCACCAGTTTCCTCATGCGATAGAGGGCACTCGGCGGTCCGGCTTCGACGGGTTCATTTTTTAGATGCCGCCCAATGTCCTGCGCAAATGCAGCAGCGCTATCGTATCTCCGCTCGCGCTCCTTCTCCAGCGCTTTGAGCGTAATCCAGTCGAGATCGCCGCGAAGTGCGCGGGTGAGTTTGCTTGGCTCCGTCCCTCGTGAAATGGATGTCTGGCGCACAAGATCGGTGATGGGAATTACACGACTGCTGGGTCGCACGGGATCGAATTCACGGATGAGGCGAAACACTTCATCGAAAGCGGCTTTCTTCAACTGCTCGCGCGGCAGCGGGGTATTGCCTACGAGCAGTTCATACAAGATCACGCCCAGCGTGTAGATATCGCTGCGCGTGTCCATGTCCGGGCCTGATCCTGCCTGCTCGGGACTCATGTATTGCGGTGTGCCCACGACCATACCCTCTACGGTGCGGGCAAGAGTAGCCTGCAACGCGGCCTCTGCCGATGTGCCGAGTGCCTTGGCGATGCCGAAGTCGATGACTTTGGGAACGGCTTTACCATCCACTTCGGTGACGAGGATGTTCGAGGGCTTCAAATCGCGATGCAGAATGGCTTTCTGATGCGCGTGTTGCACGGCCTGACACACGGGAATGAATAGCTCCAATCGCTCCCGAATCGTGAACTTATGATCATCACAGTAATCGGTGATCGGCACGCCTTTCACCAACTCCATCACGAAGTAAGGGCGGCCATTGTCTGTCGCACCCGCATCCAGCACGCCCGCGATATTCGGGTGATCCATCAAGGCCAGCGCCTGCCGCTCCGCTTCAAAGCGAGCGATGATCTCGCGGCTGTCCATACCCGGCTTGATGACCTTCAGCGCGACCTCGCGATGAATGGGCACATGTTGTTCCGCCCGCCACACAATGCCAAAACCGCCCACGCCAAGTTCTTCCAGCAACTTATATCGCCCAATGGAGTCACCGATTTTTTCCGTAGAAATGCCGGGCAACACTGGCCCGCTGAAAATCACCGTAGGCGCGTTGGGATCAAGCGCAGCCACACTCGTCGTATTGCCAGAAGGCGGCGGATTCTCCGTCGTCCCATTCCCCGGCTTGGCGGCTTCGTCAGGCATGACCTGTGAGATTGGCACTTGATGGCCGCTTCGCCAACGGTTTTTCTATGCGCTACCGTTCAACCAGGTTTCAACGAAGCGCTGCAATATTTCTACCCCACGAGACTCATCGCAAATAAAAATTCCTCAGTGGTATCTTTGTCGCAGAGCGACATCCGTTTCTTAGCCCAGTCTTTCAAGACTGGGTAATCATGTCATTTATCTTCGCGTCGCAGTGCGACGCTCGAACTTCAGATTGTGGAAAGTGCCGAGTGTGATCGGTGCGGCGTGGAGGTTCGGGCATCGTTCTACGACGCGGGCAAAATGGCTTAGATTCCCGGCCTTGAAAGGCCGGGCTAAGATACGGTAGCCGCTCTGCGGCTGGTGGATTGATGGTAGCAGTAGAGGTAACGAGCTCAAATATCCGCGCACTGCACTTCGCTTGCAACTGCCACGCACCGATCCGGATCAGAGCCTCCTTACGTCGGCTGCTACGTCATTCCGCTCTTCCAACTCAACCATCTCCCTCAGCAACACCGTTGCATAAGTTCCTTTGGGCAAGTCGAAGCTGATTTGGAGATCGCCGTTATCGAGAATTTCAAACGAGGAGTTCATGGGGCGCAGGCGAATGACGCGACGTTCCTGACGCAGGCCGCAGGCTTCCAGGCCGGTGGTGAGTTCGGGGAATTTTATGGGCAGTTCCATTTCGAGGGCGCGCACTTCATTGACGCTTTGGAGTTCTCCGTTGCCCCACAACGGGGCAGTCAGTTCCACGATGCCGTTATGGAAGCGCTCCACTTCATCGCCGCGATGACGCTCGGGGAGCAGCAGAGTTCCGTTGTCGGCGAAGCCATAGACTTCGCCCGGTTCCGGCACATCCCAGATACTGCGGGCCATGCGTTCTTTGACGGCTTCATTGAAAAGATGACTGCGCGCGGCGGACAGCAATAGGCCGCGCAAGAGACGGTCTTGAGGTTTGAACTCATTGCGAAACATCGCCAGCGCTTTCGCGACGTTGCGACCATCGTGACCGAAACGCTGTGGGCCAAAGAAATTGGGCGCGCCTTTCGCTACGATGATTTCCCATCGCTTCGCGGCGAGGCTCACATCAAAATCTGGTTCGCGCAGCCGGATGGTGAATCGGTTTCCCTGATGAATGCCTCGTCGCAGCTTGCGCGTGTTCCGCGTGACGCGCAGCACGCGGAGTCCTTCGGATTCCAGTGCCGCCGGATCAGGCGAGGACTGGCCGGGCAGGTGAAGGCTGAACCATTGGCGGGTGACGGCATGGCGGTCTTTCAATCCGCAATGACTGACCAAGCGTCGGCGAATCCCCAACGCATCCGCGAGTCGGGCGGCGGCGACATTGCTGTCGAGATCACGCTTCTCCGCCCAGACCAGACAGTGCTCGCCGACACCAGAAGGCTCGAATCCCAGTAACTCCTCGACGATAAAATCTTCCGGCAACGACTTGAATCGCGCCCGACCAAGCGGGCCGCCGTGAAGATAGGGAATGTCGTTCGGATTCCAATCTGTGTCCATGAGCCGCGCAAAAGAATGTCAGAGAACTGAAAGGCCATCTAAAAAAGATGGAGCGCGAGTGTGTCGCCAGACCACTCGCCTGAAATTTGGTTTGCTACTTGGTCACATTCCAAGCCAACTATAGGCGAGTAGGCTTTGCCATTGATTCGGCTTCCGCCTCACCCTTCGGGTAGCCTCTGGCTATCTGTCTCGTTCCACTCGGCTCTCGCGCTCCTTCTCAATTATAACTCAAAAAACGATCAATATATCAGGGCAAAACAAAGCCCTGCGAAGTTTCCTCCACAGGGCTTTGTGTATATGACGACTACTCGTTCGTCTGCGTCTTTTCAGGCCTGAGAAGACGCTGATGCGCCTTGCGGCGCACTACTACTTCTTGCCCTTTTTC
>JAYVQB010000403.1:0-19634 GCA_043757085.1 Verrucomicrobiota bacterium | reverse complement strand
TCAAACTCTCAACGCCGCCCAAGCTTTCGGCCATTGTGAAGTAGCGAAGTTTTTTCAGAAACGCCAGGGTGCGTTCCAGATTCAGCCCGAGATCGGCGGTAATGATTCCACTACCGCCACTCATTTGTTTTTTGGCCAGTTCATATTGTGGATGTGATGGCAAAAATGGATAGCGCACCCAGCGAATCCCCCGGGTGTTTTCCAGCCGCCCGGCAAAGGTCAGCGCGTTCGAACTGTGCCGTTCCATCCGCAGCGACTCCGTCTTGATGCCGCGTGAAGTGAGCCAAGCATCGAAGGGACTGGGCTGCAAGCCGAGTGCTTTCTGCGCGAAGATCATTTTCTCCTGCCACTCATCGCTGTCTGTGCAAACTGCGCCACCGAGGGCGTCGGAGTGGCCGTTGGAATATTTTGTGGTGCTGAGCAGAGAGAGCGTCGCGCCGAGCTTCACCGGTTGTTGAAGACAGCTTGAAGCAAAGGTGTTGTCCACAATCACGGGCGCATTCACATGTCCGGCCACTTCGCTGATCGCGGCGATGTCGAGAATTTTGAGCAGCGGATTGGTCGGCGATTCGATCCATACCAGTGCCGGATTGTGCTCGGTAATCTTGGAATAGTTTTTCGGATTACTGAGGTCGTAGTAGCAAGCCTTCACTCCAAACTTCTCGAACACGCGCGCAAAAAGTCGATAGGTGCAGCCATAGACATTCTCCTCCAGCACGACGACATCGCCGGCCTTGAGCGTGGAGACAACGGCGGTGATGGCAGAGACGCCGCTGGCGAACACGCAAGCATGCTTACTGCCTTCCAGTGCTGCTAGGGTTTCCTGAAGATTGCGGAAGTTGGGGTTGCCGGAGCGTGTGTAATCGAAGCCACCGGGATTGCCGTGCTCAAAGGTGCTGGTCATGAACACCGGCGGCGTGACGGCTCCGGTTTGCTCACGCCAGTTAAGTCCGGTGTGGATGGCCTTGGTTGCAGAGTTCGCTGCGGAATGTATTTTTGATTGTTTGGACACAGTTGAATTAGACTGGCACAGCGCACGGCGCGGTCAACTCTGTAAGATGGCGTCCAGCAATTCGACGCCGCTGGTCTCGCCGTGCATGACCTCACCGATGACGGGCACATCGAGCATGTCTTCCAGAATCCTGCGGTGGGAGATACTTGCAGAGTCGCGTTCGTCACGAACGTGATTCAGGATAATGCCCGCGCACCTCATGTTGCGGGACTGGATGTCGCGCACGGTCAGGATGGTGTGATTGAGCGCGCCCAGTTTGTTGTTCACGACAACGAGAACCGGCAGGGCGAGTTCCTGGGCGAAATCGGCTGCGGTGTATTGAGGCGCGAGAGGCACCTCCCAGCCGCCCACACCTTCGACAAGGACGTGCTCGAAGCGATGAGTGAGGGCATGAAAAGCTTCGAGAACCGATTCTACATTCAGCAAACGATTCTCGATCAAAGCGGCAGCGTAAGGCGAGGCCGGAGTTTTGAGCCAGACGGGGTTGATTTCATCGAGGGTCAAGCCCGCCGCTCCAGCCCCGAGCAACGCATGGGAATCCTCCCGGCTCCCGCAGCAGAAAGGCTTGAAGCCGGCTGCAGGAAGCCCGCTGCCATTGAATGCCTCCAGTAGCAGGCGTGTGACATAGGTCTTCCCGGCGTCAGTGTCAGTTGCGGTGATAAACAAATTCATGTTGTCTGAATTGGAAGCGCAGGTGAAATTAGTTCCACTATCCCTGCATGGCCAAACGTGTCATGTTAACAACAAAGCACCACATCACTATGAAAAACTTCCATGCTATTTTTATTCTCGCATTCCTGTCCATTGTGGGCGTCACGCCCGGCCAGTCCCCCGCTCCAACCACTCCCTCGGGCACAAGCAGCGATCAGGAAAGTAATCCGGCGTTCTGGCAAGCCAGCTTTGCCAATGGCGGACACTATCTGGTGAAACTCAATCACATCAATTGCGCTTCAAAGCACGAATACATTTCCGATGGTGCCGCCCGCGTCGTCGAAGTAACCATCGGCACGGACACCGCCGTGGTCGCCCGCTTTTATTTCTTTGAGCCAGTTGGCAAGGATACGCCTATTGCCGCCGGACAGGTCATCATCAATCGCGCCACTGACATTTCCCAGCAAATAGGCAGTCGCGTTTCCCCCACCGCTGCCAAGCTCAATGTGGTGAAAAACTACCCTATTTCAACCCATGCTCACACTGTAGAATACGCTGTGCAGGATGAAGCCACTATCAACTCCCTCTATGGAAGCCTGATGGCAGCCATCAACAGTGGGCGTGGCCGCACATGGAAAGAAAGCTCAGGGAAATAGCCATTTCTTCCGGACAGCCTCGGACGCAGATCCAACAATCTGTCATAAGAACTGGCACCGCAACTTATCGTCTGATGCTATCAAGATTTCCTGAAGAACAACTGCCTCGGGGATCTAAACGTCGGCCGTTTCTTTTGCTTCCTTGTCCTCTTTGGCCTGTTTCTGGGCAGTGATGGAATAGTAGCTGGCGTAGTTGTAATAGGTGTATTCCTTCAGGTTGGTGCTGGAACGGTTCAAGATGACGCCAGCCACGTTGACCTGGCGGTTGTAGAGCAAATCGAGAGCCTTCGCAGACAGCCGCGCCATCGTCGATGACATGCGCACGACAAATATCACGGTATCAATCTTGGGCGCGAAACTGGCAGTGTCATCCGCCACAAGGACGGGCGCACTGTCGAAGATAACGTAGTCATATTCCTCGCTCATTTCCTTGAGCAACTCGTCAGCAAGTGGGGCGAGGAACAGTTCTGAAGTCTGGTCCAGCGCTTCGCCTCGCGGAAGAATGTGAAGCCCCTTGGTGCCGGTTTGCTGAATGGCATCCCGCCAGTGAATTTTTGAAGTCAGCACTTCTGCAAACCCGGGTGTAGAAGGAGCTTTAAACAGTTCATTTACTCCGCCACGACGCAAATCAGCATCCGCGAGAAGGACTCGTGATCCACCGAGGGCGAGAGTGACCGCAAGATTGGCCGCCGTGGTAGTTTTGCCCTCATTGGGCACGGCACTGGTCACCAAGATGAGTTTGGGCGGTTTGCCGCCTTTCCAATTTTTGAACAGGATCGACGAACGCAGATTGCGGAATGCTTCTGCGTAAAGATGCCGGTCATCATTGGGACGTAACAACGTGACATCACCACGGACACTCTGTTCGGGTATCTGTCCAAGGATTGACTCGTTGGGGAATAGTGCCTGAAACTCGCTGAAGGAGTTCATCCGGTCATCAAGCCGGTCAAAGAGCAGCAAGATGACTGAACCCGCGGCCATCCCAATGAACAAAGCCACTACAAGCGGCAACGCCAGCTCGGGCTCATCCTCAACGGCGACCGTTGGGCGTTCCATGATGGCAACCATGTCCTGGGTCAGCGTATTGGTGCTGTCGAGTCGCTCCATGGTCTTTTTCCAGTCCTGATAGTCCTGATTGGTGCGCTCGTAGTCGCTCTTAAGAGACTGGCTCATGACAATTTTTTCATTGGCCTCACGCGCTTTGGCTTCCCATTCCTTTACGTTATCCTCCAAGGCCGCGATTTTCAGTTTCAGGTTGTTACTGCGGCGCGTCCACTCCTCCATGCTCTGCTGTTTGTAAATTTCGATAAGCGACATCTGCCGGGTGATTTTTTCATCAATTTCCCTGACGGACTCATGGGCCTCGCGATAAGTTCTGAGCATTTGAAGTCGTTCGGATTGAAGCACACGCAAATCGCTCATGGCCTTCAAATAATCGACTTCGGCACGGGCCAGACCTCCGGAGGGATCCTCCAGCCTCATCAAATCAGCAGATCCAGAGCTTTTGACCAGGGGATTTGAAGTGCTATCACCTGAGGAGGAAATGGCAGCAGACGAGGCACCATGCTCTTTGGATCGCAGATAATCCTCCAGACCCATCTTTTGCATCATTTTTGATTCGGTCTGGTAGAGATAGAGGTTGTTCTGAAGCTGTTTGAGGTAAGCGGCTGCCGTGTTTCGGTCACCTTCGAATACAACCAGGTCATTGTTTTTCAAAAAGTTGTTCATGGCATCTGACTTTTCCTTGACAGATTTCTCCCGGCTTAACACTTCCTCGATCACCTTATTCATGGCCATGCCAACCGATTTGTCGATCATTTCACGCCGGAACGCGATAAACTCCACCAGTAATGAATCGAGGAAGACACGGGTGAATTTAGGCTCTTCCCCGACAGCGGCGACATTGAGAATCGATGATCCCTTGGTCTGGGTCACTCGGATTTCCACGTCAATCTCCTTCAATTCCGGATGCTCACCCCTTACACGCTCGAGGGCACGGCGGCGCAGTTCACCACTTTCAATGATCTCAATCTGGGTTCCATAAAAATCTTGCGGCATCATGTTCTGCACCACCCCCGTGTCCTTGCCGCTGGGAGTTACCTGTAGTCCAATGACGAGCTTGCCCAAGGCAATGAATTCCGTGGCCTTGCCGGTGATGCGGAGTGCCTGCACGCAAATGGCAATGGCGGCTGTCAGGAGCAGGAACCACCAGCGACGGCGCAGCAATATCTTATAGCGCTGAAATTTTGCTGAGGTTTCATGAAACCGGCTCAGTGTAGATGTCGGGGTATTGAATGATTCGATAGCTTCCATGGCACAGAGAATATTTATTTTTAATGTTAGCGATTATTTAGCGAACTGATAGCATATTTTGTCTAGGTAGTTTCATCCGGGCATTAATTCCTGTCCGCAGCGACAGTAGCACGCTCCACAACGGATGCCATCACCAGGGGTGCAACGGAATTATCAGTGGACATTCCGTCGTTCATTTCCTTGGATTTGGCCGTTTTGTATGCGGTTTCAGCTGATGAATAGGTTTGTTCGATTACTTGTGCCTGCTGCTGCATGGCAGTGAGTTTTGCCATATCTGTCTGAATTCCACCAATGAGATCTTCGAGAATCTCTACTTGCCGGCGATGAGAATCAAGGCGCGACTCCCTGTCATTTGTCACCCCTTTGCGCGCAGCCTCCGTTGCTGCGGCGTTGGATTGCCTGATCACAGCCAAATAGGCAAGTTCGCTGGCTGTCGGCGTGACTCTAGCGATGGCTGCGAACTCCGCAGGCATGTCCGACGGCAAATTGGAAGACATCCTTCTGCGTTCAATGTCCTGTTCAAGCGAGAGACTGGTGCTTGTTTCCATCTCTTTTTGGTAGAACAACCTCGCTGTGGTGAGCTGCTTCAAACGACGCTGAAGAGTAGATAGATTCGATGTTGCATGAGCCAAATCATTGTTCAGTTTGAAACTGTTCCAAGCTTGTTCCGCTTCCCGCAGTCCTTTTTCAGTCTTGGCAGTTTCATTTTTAAAGTTTGACCCATTCGGCTGGTCTGATCCAACTGTGGTCAAATAACCATCCATAATCAAATTGATCAGTGCTCGGGCGCAATCAGTTGCTCCCCCACGCCCGACGAGAGTGATGACGGAGCTGCCGCGGATACGGGCAATGTCCAATTTTACTTCCGATGGTTTCCAAGTCGCATGCTCCTTGAGCAGCATCTCTCCCGCAGAGTTGCGGAGTTTCTGACCACGAAGGGCCATCATTTGATCTTCCAAAATTTTCTCGGTGTCGTCGCTGATCCTATTTGCTATGTTGGTTCTGGCTCCAGATGTTTGGATCAGCAATTTCCCTACAACAACCTGACTGCCTGGCGTCGTTTCATTACCTGATCGTGAACGTCCACAGCCCGAGCAGCAAAGTGCAGCCAGTAAAATGGAAATTGTTTGAAGTCGCATGACCCCTAGCGCCTGAAAACAGGGACATCGCCCCCGATCAGAAATTGAATATTTTTTCTGGCACGATGATCACATCATCTTTTCGAATAGGGATGTCCCGCTCCAACTTGCCGTTCTCCATGATATCTTTCACATTCACCATGATGGGAACATTTCCCTTATTGGGTGTTTTTCGGATGATTTTGACCTTGGCTAGATGAGCAAACTGGGTTGGACCACCAGCTCTCAGAATTGCTTGGGCGATCGTCAGTTCCTCATCCGGGAGCATTTCATATTTTCCCTGCTTGGCCACCTGACCAAAAACCGTAAAATAATCCATCCCGATCCCAGGTATATTAGGGTTTAGTTGATTCCGAACACCTTGCTCAAGAGCTACAATGACAGTGGCCTGCTGGAAATATTGCTTTTCCAGCTCTTTTTTCATGTTCAATGCCACTTTCTTACAGGTGAGACCTGAGGCACGAACAAGTCCAAGATGGGGCGCCTGAATATCCCCGGAATCCTGCACCATCAGGCTCAAGGTTTTGTCACGATCCTCGACAATTCGCACACTGACCTTGTCACCGAGACGCAGCGGAATGGTATCGTCGAGATTTTCCATCGAACTGATCTTGGAAGCGGCAGCATTGCTGTCGTCCGCAGCCGACCCGGATGGTTGTGAAAGAACTCTCCTTGGCTCAGGATCCCGATACTTGGGGTCTTGTGACCAAGCCCACCCCATGAATGATAGCGCCAAAACAAGGGACAGTGATATTTTCATGATTTTTTAAGGATTGATTTGAATAGTAATTTGACCGCAGAAGCGTCGCTCCTGTTCAAAGTCAAAAATTGTAATTCATCGACAAGATATAACGGTTCTGGTCGAAACTTTGCGCCGAGTCCTTAGCATCCGTTTTCCAGAAGCGATAGCCTAGGCCAATGTTGCATTTCGCCGAGAGGACGTAATTCAAATCCACCGAATATGATTGCTGCTTATACGACCGGAGGGCAGTGTCAGACAGCACGTCCCCATAATGATACCCCAGCCCGACGGTCAGGTTGTCACTGAGTCGGTGAACGAGCAATGCGTCAAAGCCATATTGTTTGATATCCTCTTTGAACTGGCCCCCAGATTCTACAGACTTTTCGTAGTAGCCGCTTAATGTCAGTCTGGAACCGCGCCAAGCGATGATGCCGACTCCATAGTTGATAAAATCTGCCGTGGTGAAATTGGACGACGTGTTCAGCGAAGATTCGTGACCGAAAGAAAGATGCTGCGAAATTCGTGCATTCAACTGATTGGAGATGGAGAAGTTGAAATATCCTCCATTTTTGTCAGTTGTGTTGTCGAATGTATGACTGGCAGCCGTGACATCATCCCGCTGTTTTTGTATGGTTTGCGTGGCGAGTTGGCTCTGGAGTTGAGTCAGTTGCTGCTGAAGGCCGGCTTGAGTAGCCAGCTGTTGAGCTGTAGTTGTAGCGGAGATCGCAGCCAGTTGATTATTCACCGCAGTGATCTGATTCTGCGTGGCAGTCAAGTCAGCATCTGAAACTTTGCGGGTGAAACTTGGCGGAGCATCAAAATGGAAGTTTTGGATACCTGCCGCAGCCCGGATGTTGGTATTGTGACTGACGGGCACGATCACGAAAACACCCAGAGTGCTCGATGTCCCATTGTTGTTGTAGTTCTGCGCGTATTCCGTCAACGAATAGCTCGATTCCAGACCGACGGTCCATGTGCCCGAAGGGGTCCAAGCCAGTGAGCCAGAGATGGAAGTGATGTGTCTGTCATACTGTCCATTAATGTCCTTCTGCAGCGCCCGCGAGTCAGTGCGGCTTAAATTCAGGGACAAATTCAAGCTGGAGTTGATCGCCCAGTTCATGGCTAGGCCAATGTTATTATCCCACGCCCCGAAAATGTTGTGATTGTCTAGGTTGAAATTGTCATTGCTGCCCTGGCGAACCGATATGCGGTCATAAAAAGTGAAGACTACATTTCCAATTTTAAAATCATAAGCCAGACTGGATCCGGGAAGAATTGTTAAACCATTTCCACTGCCTTGCGGCGAGAGCTCAGGGTGTTCAAAATAATGATTGATACCAATGCTGGTGGTGAGCGTCAGCCTGCTGTGCTGACTGATTGCAAAATTCGCATCGATATTCAAATAGGCTGTGCCGATGAGATCGGAATACTTTTGACCCGGAACAAAGGCGGTAGCGGTAGGCTTCTCAGCACCCGGCAAAACGGTGCCACTCGCCCGTGTAATGTTGTCATTGAATTCCAACGCTCCAGTCAAACCAAGGCCGATGTTGACCGATCCCAGTTTGATGTTTCTCCTGCCACCCAAAAATGGATCCGAGACATAGGCTGGGGCAAAGAATGTCCCGGTAGATGGATAAGGCCCACCATAGCCTGAGTAATCGCCGGACAGTCGTCGAGATGAGGTTTGCGGCGCACCCGAGCCAGCATCTCGAGTAAAACCATATCCCCCCATAGGAGTTCCAACATCGCGCTGGTCAACAGGCTGCCCCGTGTATTGTCCTTGATCGCGACTGAAATCATAAACTCCTGCTGTGCCTGTAGCACCGCTGGACTGACTCTGATCCACTGTAGTCCCGCTCCTAACCTGATTAGCGCGTGCGCGAAGATCGCTGAAGAACATTCCTGTCTGCGAAGGTGCAATATTATATTGCGCAAATGTTGTAATCGAAGGGAAGCAAAAAAGAGCTAAGAACCCTGAAGTCAATAAAAAATGGCGAAAGGGCTTGGCTTTCAGAATCATGCAAAAATTGGGAGAAAAAATTGAGGGATTTAATACCTAAGCAAAGTCCCTGCGATTTGTCGAGTTTTTTTGATTTCATTCAACGAAATTGTCACAGAGTTGTCGCACTACGTAATTTTCCCACTGATATCCTTTTGATCAGGCGGTGACTTCACTTTTTTTCGCGGCAGCCGGCCCCCCAATGATCAGAGAAGTCAAATTCCATCTGCCGCGCTTTAGCCGCTTGCCGTGGCGGTTGAACTCTGCTCCGACGGTCGAGCGCTCGCAAAAGTGAATTTTTGACCAGCTTGATAAATGCGTTCATGCCGTAATATGTTCCTATGAACACTATATGGCAGTTTAGTGAACCCGGCGCAAGCGAAATATGTGATGCGTGAATTGCGACTCCTCCAACCCCCACAATGTCACCACCGGTTCAAACTCTCCAGACTCCTCCAATCTTTTCATTACCAACGCCGTATCACCCATTCCCACGCGCCCAACACTCACAGTCAGCGGCACCCCCTTCTGCCTCGCGCGCGCCACCAAGTCGTCCAGTTCCTCCGGCTCTTTCATTCCCAGGACCATGGGGTCGTAAATATCCACATCCGAGAACATAGCCGCAAACAATCCATGTCCAACCCCACCGGATAATTCTGCACCACGCACAATTTCGGCAATTCCCCTCACATTCTCTTTGCTTCGACTGGCGTATAGACAATCAACCCCCAACCATGCGCCGCCAAGAGCAGAAATCATCAAAATTGCAGCCCATCTCAACATGATATTTGCGTTAAATAACTTAATAAGTTCAAGACAACCAATAGATAAAAGCAATATAATTACAGGAACAGCGTAAATAACATACCAAGGGTGAAGAAACTTGCCTCGCGCCGCCATCATCGCCCAACCAGCCAACAAAGCCACCGGCCCCGCCAGGGCCAGAACTCGGCACAATCCTCCCCGCCTCACTGAAACAACAAAGCCCACGACTAGAAGGCCGACTTCCAACACCAGCACCCCCCACAGCAGCGGCTGATGCGCCAGCATCCGTTCCAGTGCAAGATTAAGCGGATTGGAGGGATCTCCATCCCAGCCTCGAGTCCCCCAGAGCAAGCCGCCCAACGCATCCATCCACCAAGCTACGCCCATTGGGCCTTTCAAACTGTTGAGATTCATGGCCTCCATCAGTTGCGGCAACGTGGGCAGCATGATCTGGAGTGCAAACATTCCGCCGATAAGCATCCCCAAAATCGGACGCAGCACCATGTTGCCATCGCCACCCCATCTCCATCGGGCAACCAACCGTATCAGTATCACAGCATTGAACACGACCAGAAAAAAGACCACACCGGAAAAACTCCACACGCAAAGAAACTCCGCCAACCCCAGACCCAACCACCAGCGCCAGCGACCATCCTCAAAGGCCCTTTGCAGTAAATAGATACACAATACGACGCCCAGCATCAGCATCCCGTAAGCCCGAGCCTCACTGGAATAACGCACCGACCACGGATGCAGTGCCATCAGAACCAGCGCCACCCAAGCCGCCTGCGCACCCAGGATCCTCCGCGCCGCCAGCCACAGAACCAACAGCGCCATCATGCCCGCGATCCACTGAGGAAGGCGCACTGCCGCCTCGCACACCGCTCCTGCGGGCGCGTGCGTGAATCTCCTCCAGGCGTCATAGCTTAGACGCCCAAAAACTGAACACGGCATCAAGTTGTTCCCCACCTTGTCCAGCCAGAAAGTATCCAGCCACTTTAACTGCTTCCACGCAATCTGCCCGTCATCGCTCTGCCGAAATCTTCCGGCCACGTAAGTCCGGAACGTGTGCGCCTCGTCATTGTAAAAGCTCAAATCCATCCGCGCCCAGCGCAGTCCACCCGCCGCCGTCAGCACCAAGACCAGCACCATCAAATCCCGTTTTGTGATCCCGGGAACCGCAACCCCCGACGCCTCCAGTCTCTTCCCCGCCCACCATTTCGAAGTCAAGGCGAGCAACCCGCACAAGAATGCATTTACCAAGGCCGCCCACCACATTCCCCATTTCACGTAAGCCTCCGTGGGAACCTTAGCCCCCCGTTCTGCCATGCTTAACGCCATGCGCCAGTCCCGACCCGCCCAGATGACAAAGGCCGCAAGCACCACCGCCAGCACCACGAACACCCAGGCAAAACGACGCGCCAGAGCACCCTCAGCCTTCCGGGAATCATCGCTTTCCTGCCGGTCTATATTTTGCACCATGGCAGAATCTTAGCTGGCACTCTCTCATTCATCATTCAAAATTCGTTATTCCAAATTTTTTTCCTCATGTCCACCCCGACCCACCGCACCCGACTGACCATTCCTGAATACGCCATGGCCCTCGCCCATGTCGCCAGCCTGCGCTCCGAGGACCCCTTCCGCAAAGTCGGCGCCGTCGCCTTCGACCACGACAACCGCGTCATCGGCACCGCTTACAACGGCCTCGCCCCCGGCTTCAACGCCGACCACCAGTTCTGGCTCAATCGCGACGAACGCCGCAAATACATGCTCCACGCCGAGGTCAACCTCTGCTCCCTCTTCACCCGCGGCAACGTCAAGCTTATCGCCTGCACCACCGAGCCTTGCACCAGTTGCACCCAAATGCTCGCCGCCTATGGCGTCAAAGAAATCTACTATCGCGATGGCTACCCCGACTCTGAAGCCCGCGCCATCTGCGACCTCTACGGCATCAAGCTCCAGCAAATCACCGAGTATCCGCTGATCGTGTCAGAGTTCGATGACGTGAATAAAAAATAGAAGCGTGAGCATGGCGAATGCCTGCTCGCAAAACTTTCCTTCAACGCTGCCACCTAAAAATTAGGCGAGCGGTATGGCTACACCCTCGTCGTCTAAAAAAGATGGAGCGCGAGTATGGCGAAGCCTACTCGCCCATTGTGCCTCTTGGATGTGGCCAAGTCGAAAACACGATTTTAGGCGAGTGGTCTGCGACACACTCGCGCTCCATATTTTTTAGGAGTTTGCGATCACTCCGCCTTCTTCCCCTTCGCCGGCGTCACTTCCGTGAAAGCCGGCTTGTCGAACGTCGAGCCATCGCCCATCACCCGCGGGTCTTTCTGCTCCGTCAGCATCTTCATCAATTGCGTCTCCATCTTTTTCTTCTCATCCGCGAACGCCGGATCACCCGCCAAGTTCTTCGTCTGGTCAGGATCATTCTTCAGATCGTAAAGCTCATCGCCGGGGCGCAAGTCGAAGGCCCAACGGTAAAATGGTTTCATCTTTTCGTCGTGCCGATGCGCGACGTAATACGCCTTCGTCGGACTGGCGTCCATATCCGCGTAGGCCACATACGTTTCAGTCTCCAACTCCTTCTCCGACGGCTCGCTTGTCTCTGCTGCCAGCATTGTGTTCTCCAATTGCCTCAAGCTTTACCTGTGTCTTGACGGTAATATTATCTACCTTCTCAAGATTCGATACGCCCAATTCGCGAAGCCAGTCGAGCGTCAGGACAGAATCAGTCGCAAGCGCGTTCGGTGTTCACGCTTCAGCGTGATCTCCCATCAGCACCCTCGTTTTCACGCTCAAGCGTGAACACTATGCAGCAAATACCGACGCAGTTCATCGCCCATGTCGGCGCGTTGCAGGCCTAAAGCGATGTTCGCTTTCACGAAATCGAGCTTGTTGCCGATATCGTGTCTGCGCCCGGCATATTTCACACCGAACAACGGCTCACGCTGCATCAGCGCAGCCATGGCGTCGGTAAGTTGGAGTTCGCCGCCCTTGCCTGGCGGTGTTCGATCCAGTTCTTCAAAAATGGACGGCGATAAAATATAACGGGCACTCACGGCCAGCCTTGATGGAGCTTCTTCCGGTTTGGGTTTCTCGATGAACTTATCCGCGCGGATCACGCCGGGTTCGATCTCCACGCCGCCCATGATGCCGTAGCGGCTGACTTTCTCGGCAGGCACTTCTTCCAATGCAACCACGGAGCCACCATGCTTCTGATGCACGTCCATCAACTGTCGTGTGACGGGCTTCGCGCCTTCGCTGGCCATCACCAGCGCATCGCCGAGCAGCACCGCAAAAGGTTCATCGCCTACGGCCTCTCTCGCACATCGCACGGCATCACCGAGTCCGCCCATCTGGGGCTGGATCACATACTGAATGCGCGGGAGACTGCGCAAATGACGAAGCTCACCGAGAGCTTCCAGCTTGTTCTTTGATTCCAGTTCGGCCTCCAAATCTGGATTCGCGGCAAAGTGTTCCTGTATCGCGCGTTTGGTTTTACTGATGACAATGATGATGTCCGTGATGCCGCTGGCGGCGGCTTCTTCGACGACATACTGAATCACGGGCTTGTCCACGACGGGCAGCATTTCCTTTGGCACGGCCTTGGCGATAGGAAGGAAGCGGGTGCCGAATCCGGCGGCGGGAATGACGGCTTTGCGGACGGGTTTGTGCATAACAACGGAGCGCGCGGTATCTCACAGAAAAGCCGTGTTGTCGAGGCGGAATCACGGGTTATCCCACTAACAGCGGGCCTTGAATTTGCCGATTGCTCGTCGAGGATTCACTTTATGAAACACGTCATCCTAGCTGCCATCATTCTTGCGTGCGCCGTGCGCATCGTCTCTGCACAGGCCGTCAATGTGCCGGTGTATGACGAGTCCAATCCAAATGAGACGGATGAGGCGACGAAGAAGGCGGCTGTGAAACTTCAGGCTGCGGGTGGATTGCTGGCCTTCGAGAAAGTCGATGAGCAACTCAAGGAACGGAAGCAGTGCAGCCTCAAACTGCCAGTCGCCGGGAAGGAAAAACTCGCGCCGCGTGATTTGTGGAATCGGGCGCGCAACAGCCATTTGCGCGTGGGCTGGCTCTATCGTGATCACGAGAAGCCGGGCTGGCAGATCAATCTCGCAGGCGGCTACGTCATCACTGAAGACGGTGCGGTGGCGACTTGCTACCATGTGGTGGAACCCGACAAGGAAGAAATGAAAGTAGGCTATCTCGTCGCGGCCACTGATGATGATAAAGTTTATGCCGTGACTGAAATCCTCGCTGCATCGAGTGACACAGACACATGCATCCTGCGCGTGAAGGCGGACAAGCTCACAGCGCTGCCGATCAGCACGGACGTTTTCCCCGGTGATTCAGTCGTGTGCTTTAGCGAACCAATGGGACGGCGCGGCTATTACAGCTCCGGCATCGTGAACCGTTTCCTGCAAGGCCACGAATCCACTGGCACGAAAAAAGAAACCACTCCGACCACGGCGGCAGTGTATATCCAAGTGGACACGAACTGGGCACCAGGCTCCAGCGGCGCGGCGGTGCTGGACATCTTTGGCAACGCAGTCGGTCATGTCTCAACCATTGAGGCCGTCATGGATGAACCCGAGGAAACGTCGAAGAAGGAAAGCCAGCCCGCCGGAACCCTGATCATCTTCCACGATGCTCTCAGCGCGAAGCACGTGAAGGAACTGGTGAAGGAGAAGTGAAGCACTAAGGCTGCGCGGCATTGATGCTCGGCCTGATAACCGCCACGCCCATTGGCTCCAGTGATTCACTGAGCCGCTTGAACATGGCGTCGTCCTCATAGGTGCCGACAATCGCGCCACCGCTGCCCGTGAACTTGGCGCTCGCGCCACAATCACGCGCAGCCTCGACCATGTCCAGATTTCCCTGGCTGATTTTGTAGAGTCGGCGGCGGAGGTCGAAGTTCTCATTGAGCAAGGGGCCGATCTCGCATCCGCGTCCGGCAAGGAGCATTTGCTTCACGCGCTCGGCGAGACCCGCCCAGTGATACATCGCGCTGACGACTTCGCGTTCGCCACGGTTCCACCGGCTGCGGATGTCATTGTGAAAAACTTCCGTGCCTTCGCTGAGCTGTTTTGTATAGGCGACATAAACATTGGGCAGCAGCTTCGGATCAATGACCTCGTAGTCGCCGTAGCCGCGCTTCTCGATCAGGCCGCGATTGAAGTCCATGAAGACCACGCCTTCATAGACTTGGATGACGCGATCCTGCAATCCAGCGGGAATGCCGAGTTCATCGTTCTCAACGCTGAGCACCAGATTCGGCTGGATGTGTCGCTCGATTTCCACGCCATAAAATTCCATCAACGTGCGCAGACAGGCACAGATAATCGCGCTGCTTCCAGCCATGCCGACCTGCGGCGGGATATTGCTGTGGTAACGCAGCGTGAAGTTACGATCATGCAGCTTGATGCCCGCCTTCGCGCAGTGGTCGTAAAAGCGTTTCACGGTTGCCTTGAGCAAACGGATGCCGCCATAGTAACCGAACTGCGCCACGTCCTTGGCGAGCTGTCCGATACTGGGAAAGACAGAGTGATCGCGGTCGTTAGGCTCGATGATCAGCTCGGTCGATTCAAAAAGCGCCACCTCCGCCTCGAAGTCGCGAATGATAAACGAGATCGTCTTGCCGAAGTAGCCGTCGGATGGATTGCCCACCAAACCGGCGCGGGCGTATGCTTTTTTTCGGATGACCATGCGAGTTGGAAGAATGCAGAGAGTGGGAAACCTAACGCCAGTGGATGAAATGCTCAAGACGAATTGACTCCCGGTAAAAATCGAAAAAACATTTGAACATCAGTTAACTTTGCGTTACAAAGTCAACCATGTCTCCAACGCCATCTCTTCAGGACACCGCTCTCGACCACCTCCGCGTCATTCGCACGCTCATGGAACGCTCCAGCATCTACCGGGCAGTTTCGGCACCGGCGGCACTGATCGGCGGACTGCTCTCACTCGGAGTTGCCGGTTATGGCATTAGCCAAAATATCTTGAGCAAGCGATTCGGTAATCATGAGTTCATCTTCGCATGGCTGGGTGTGCTGGTGATAACCACCATCATCAATCTCCTGCTCCTCATGCGTGAGTCCGGAAGCAAGGGCCAGCCCTTCATCACCGACGGCCTGCGCATGGCCCTGCGTGCCATCGTTCCACCGATGCTCACTGGCGGCGTGCTAGGCGGCAGCATGATCTGGTTCGGTTATGACATAGCCCTTGGCGCCATCGTCTGGATTCTCTGCTATGGATTGGCCCTGCAGGCGACTGTGAGCTTTGCCCCACGTTCAATCATCCGGCTGGCGCGGGCGTTCCTCATCACAGGCCAGGCGCTGGCCATTTTATTCTTCGTCCAAAATCAGTCCGGCATGACCAAATGGAAGGAGGACGAAGCCTCGCTAACACTCGGTCTGACCTTTGGGTTGTATCATATCGTGTATGGCATCGCGGTCTTCTTCAGCAAGCCAAAGTCGAACGAGTGATTCTGCACCACTGGCCCAATGATTGATTTCTCCCAGCTCAACCGCGTGATCCATGAGAAAGGACGACTGTCTATCATGACGCTGCTGGCCGCGCGCGGGCCGTGGAGTTTTCAGGATTTGAAAAGCGAACTCGTCATGAGCGACGGAAACCTGATCACTCACCTGCGCACTCTGGCCAAGGAAGGTTATGTGCGCGAAGACAAAACCACCGCGCTGAATTCCGAACGGCCCCGCACCACCTATGAGATCACGGCCGCCGGTCGCAGTGCCTTCAAGGGCTACATCAAAGTGCTGGAGGCCATCGTGAAACATAGCAAACCGCCATGACCCCTTTTTTACCCTAAAGCTTTGCTGCACAAAGTAAACCAAGAACCCAAACCCAAGACAAAATATGAACATCCACCTCGCTCAACATCATGGCATGTGCTTCGGCGTCCGCGACGCCTTGCGTGCCACTCATAATGCCGCCAAAGCCGCGCCTGTCACCATCCTCGGACAACTCGTCCACAACCCCGTCGTCAGTCATCACTTGCGAACTCTCGGCGTGCAGCTCGGCAGCTTGGATGCGCCCCATAGCAGCAGCACACGCAACGTCATCATCACCGCGCACGGTGCCACCAATAACCAGCGGGCGGCATTGCAGGATGCCGGATTCAATGTAACCGACACCACCTGCCCCTTAGTTCGCAAGGCGCATGACGCGCTGGCTTCGCTCGTCGCTGGCGGATACTTCCCCGTCGTCATCGGCCAGTCCGCGCATGTGGAAGTCCGTGGATTGACCGGAGATTTCCCGCAGGCCTTGGTGATTCTCGATGAGGCGGACATCGCCCGCGTGCCATTCCATTCCAAGATCGGCGTCATCAGCCAGACCACGCAGCCGGTCATGCGCGCGCTGCATCTCGTCGATGCGCTCAAGAAATTTCATCCATGCGCTGAAGTCCGTTTCATGGACACCATCTGTCATCCGACAAAACAACGGCAACGAGCACTGGAGGAATTATGCCAGCGATGCGACACCATCGTCGTCATCGGCGGACACAACAGCAATAACACTCGCCAGTTGATTGAGACCGCCACCCGGCTCGGTTGCAACGCGCATCAGGCAGAGCACGCCGATGATCTCGACGAGTCATGGTTCACCCGTTCTGAAAACGTAGGCGTAACCGCAGGCACTTCCACTCTCGATGAAACAGTTCGCGCTGTTCTCGACCGCCTCCAATCCATCGCCACTGCCCCGAAACCCCGCAGCCGTTGGGCCGCCATGTTCGGCAATAAACTCTCCGTCTCAACTAACTCTTAACTCCTAACTCATACCCCCATGAACACCCACATCTGGACTCAATACTTCATCAAGAATCGCAACCGCTTCACGGAGCCAGTCATGCCCCTGAACAGTTCCGGCTTACCCGCTTCTGTCAGGCTTCCACTGGTTCGTTCGCTGGCCATCTTTCAACTAGGAGAGTCCGGCGGCGGCACCCGTCTCATGCGTTATGTGCGTCTCGTGGTGAACGCGGAACAGCTCGCAGGCTATGAACACTCTGTCGGTCTATTTATCGAGGAGGAACAGTATCATTCGCGATTGCTCGCCAATCTCGTGAAGTATCTCGGCGGCGAATGCCTGACCAAGCAATGGACGAACTCGATTTTTCGCTGGTTGCGCAATCACTTCGGCGTAGAGTTCAACATCCAGGTGCTGCTCATTGCCGAGCTGATCGCCGAGGCTTATTTCGGTTCGCTCTACCGCAAGTCATCCGACAAGAATTTGCGCGCCTGCTGCCACAAAATCCTGTCCGATGAAATGCGACACATCGCGTTCCATGCGGAGTTTCTCCGCGAACGACTTGAGGGCAAACCCCTCTGGTGGCGGACACTCTGGCGCGGACAGTTCAGGTTGATTCACCTCGCCACTTGCGCAGTGGTGGCGTGGGATCATCGAGAGTGCTTCCGCGCGATTGGCGTGAAACCCGTGGAGTTCGCCCGCATGGCACTCAAGGCCGGATCACGATTCCTCCGCCGGCTGGAAAAACCGCACACCCTCTGGATGGCGCGCGGCATCATCACGGTGACTCAAGCCTGACAAATACTTTGCCGATGGAGCGGGATTGATTCACATTTTCGTTGCGTGCGAGACATCAGCACTAAGTTTCTGATACGCACGACGTTAATGAATTTAGCTCCCGCTCCGCTTCATGAAAAAATCCCTCATTACCATCCTGTTCATCTTCCCCATATTGATCCGCGCCCAAGTGCTGACACCGCCCGGAGTCACGCCCACCGGAGAGATGAAAACTCCGCCTTCCCCACCCGCAACCGCATCGCCCTCTGATGCGCAGAAACTCACGGCAGAGCAAACGGCAAGCATCCTCAAGCAACTCGACCAGATCGACGGCACCATCACAAAGAATCGCGAAACTACCCTTGGCGGAGCGCTTGCGCGTTGCATCAAGGCCGAATCCAGCCAGAAGGACACCCTCGACCTCTATCTGGCCTGTTACAGAATCGAGCATTTCGACAAGCTGGACCTGACCACCAAAGACTTCACCGACTGGGCCAAGCACAACGAAGAAAAACTCAAGGACACTGAATTTCTCTACGGGCTCTGGCTCCAGCTTGAGTATCTCGTCATTGCGATCAAAGCACAGGATGCGGAAAACTTGACGCCACTGATCACCAGTCTGCAAAACTTCATTCAGAAAGCTGTGCTCGCCGTGCAGAACGCCAGCGCGAACGCTCCGGGCGGTCCTTTGAAAGAAAAGCCGAAGGGCGGCAACGCAAAAATTTCCAACAAATCAAGCACCGGTCAGTTGCTTGTCCGGCTGCGGGAGAACGTCCGGCAATCGGAATTCAGCAAGGCCTTGCAGCTCAAGGATTTTCTCAAACGCGAGGACTGGGAATATGAGCCGCTGGCTTTGGGGGGCATTTATGAAAAAATAATCTTCCCGTTCTATCTGGAAAAAAAACCGGCCGACCTGCCTGTGCAATGGGACAATCGCATCAAGGCCGAGCTGGCCCTCAAGCAGGCGCTCAGCACCGAGGCCGACTACGCACTCTTTTTAAAAGAGCATCAGCCGGCGATGATCTGGAAGAAATCCAAATACCTGCTCGATCATAACATCACCCCCGTCCCCGCCCTTGCCGCCATGCTGCAAGTCGTGCGGGAAAATCCCACCCACGCCAGCGCGGCAGATTGGGTAAAGGAACTGCGTCAGGCCGTCAACAACGCCCAGCCGTCCCCGCCACCTTCACCTGCCGAAACGAATACACCACCACCCGCAACGGCAGTGAATTAAACTTCCGCCACGCCCGTCATATTTTCCGTCATGCCAAACCCGCATAGCACCCGACGCTCCTTCATGGCCGCACTTGCATCCGCAGTGGCGGCCGGCTCGGTGCTGGCGCGTGATTTTGGCCAGAGCACCGGCCCTCAAACTATTCCTGACCCGGATATTATCGCGCTGGATGCCAGCTTCAAAAAATACATCCCGCATGACACCACCATCCTTCGCCTGCACACCGGTTGCCTCTGGTCGGATGGCCCGGCTTGGAACGGCTCCGGTGCCTATCTTGTCTGGAGTGACATCCCGAATGATCGTCTGATGCGTTATCTGCCCGAAGACGGTCATGTCAGCGTCATGCGCGCGAACGCCAACAAAAACAACGGCAACACCTTTGACTGGACGGGCCGCCAGCTTGCTTGCGAACAAGCCAAACGCCGCGTGGTGCGATTCGAGCCCAACGGCAACGTCACCGTGCTCGCCTCCGAGTTCGAGGGCAAGCCGCTCAACGCACCCGATGACATCGTCGTCCATCCCGACGGCGGAATCTGGTTCACCGATCCGGGCTTCGGCAGC
>JAYVQB010000402.1:0-5048 GCA_043757085.1 Verrucomicrobiota bacterium | reverse complement strand
CCTTACCTTCATCCGAGCCGTCCACGAGAAAGCGTAGCCTAGTGTCATACAAGAACGCAACCGCCTTGGCTCGTCCGAATATGTAGTTCTTCCAGTGTCCTGTATTGGGAGCGACGGGCACGAGAGCCAGCACTTCAGAATGATGATTCCGATACGCTTCAGCACAGCGTTGAATCCAATGCTTGATCGTGGTTCCGCGTTCTCTGTCGGAGCCATACGGTGGGTTCACATAAATCTTGGGGAATTCCCATGATTCCTGTAAGCCATCGTGTTTGGGTAGGCGATACTCGACTTTTGCCTGCACTATTGAATGCTTGTTGGAGCATGGGTCGAGATCAATCTGACCGCCAAACACAGCACGCACAGCATCCACATATTTTTTAGGTGTGCCCCACTCTTGGCTGAGAGAGTTCACCGTTCGGCCAGCGAAATCGCGTGGTGTGACATCAATATTGAGATTCATAGACTCAGGATTTGTCTCCAGTTTTTATTTTGCAGCGTTGACAGCTCAGAGCGTAGCAAATCAAGCGAGCCACCGCGCGGTGTCAGGATATTAAACCAACTCTCAATGCGTTTCTTGTGCCTTGTGAAGTAGTTTTGCAAGATCGCATCGGCTTCCAAATCCATTTGCACCTTCGTAAAACGATTCTTGCCGCTTACGCCCGAATAGCTTGCAAGGAAAGCATTCCGCGCGGGTTCCAGTTCTGGCTTCGGCGTGAGAAGCAAATCCGAAATGAAATCAGAGAGTCCGTTGTCTGTGAGAAAAAGCAGCCAGTCATACGATTGGGCCAAAACCTTCAGTTCCTTGTTGTGATTTTCTGCTGTGAACCAATTGCCATGATTACTGACTATTCCTACCGAGAGAATGAAATGCTTGAGCAGTGCAGCATCAGACGAGTCAATCACCTCTCGAAGAAGTTCGTCGTAAGGCTTGCAAACAAGTGTGCCATCCGCCTGCACAATGACTCCACCTCGGCGTCCATCGTTGAGCCTGATCTTTTGCAGGCTGGATGTAGTGCGTGCAACATAGGCGCCCTGTTTGGCTTTCTCGATAGTTTGCGGGCCTTTTTTCATACCCTCTTCGACACCCACTCGCTTGCATTCAAAGATGGCAAACGGATGCGGATGAAGTCGTGAGACAGATATGGTGCATTCGCGTTCTGAGTAGCTTTCCAAGTGGGTCACATCAATTCCATCAGGTGATTCTGCAAGCACACAACTGTTGCGAAGAATTTTATTGGCTGTCAAAAGCACTCCGTTCTTGTCTTCCCTTGAGGCACAACGGACATCCCGCCACACGGACTTGCGGAGCTTGCTGCCTGTGAGTGGCAGCGTGGGTTGCTCAATCAATACTTGGCGGCAATCAAGAATGGGGTGCAGTGAATACTCAACATTGTGTGTGATGTCAGGATTTCCAAATTCAGCAATTGATCGTTCAATGGCAATCGCATCACGCAATCCCCATGACCTCAAGGTGTAGAAAGTGATGATTTCCACCAGCGTTCCCAGCGCCCTTCCTGCCGCCTTTTTGGGGTCTTGAGCATAGTGGAAAACACTCGTGGTTAATGTCTTCTGCAATGCATCAACGGAAGGGTAACTCATGGTCTTGGATTAAAAAAATCAATGTTTGCACATTCACATGCCCGCGAAAAATCCTACCCCCACAACGGCGCCGGATACTCACCAGCATCGACGAGCTTCTTGATGCTGGCGACGACGACGGCTTTGTCTTCGGGATAAGTGACGCCGAACCAATATCCGCTAGTCTGAAGAATTTCAACTTCGTCTTTGCCGGTTTTGCTGAACTTCTCACTTTCCGAACTCGGAATTTTCCGGCGGCTTCTTTTGCTGAAGCGTCATCAGATAAGCCACCACAGATTGCAGAAGTTCCTCCGTCTCGATGAACTGCGCGGCCCACGCCATCTTCTGTCCGTTCGCGTCCTCTTTTTGTGCGCCCCGGACACGGTCACGATACTTCCGCAACTGACTCGCGAGATACCAGTCCTGCAAACCCATCAATGGCGCGGAACCGAAAACAAGTTCGCCCTCGCCATTGAAGCGATGGCATTCCATGCAGCGTTCTTCATAGAGCTGACGGCCTGCCGCCAAGTCCGTCTTGATCGTGGGCTGGGGCATGACGCGCGGCAACTTGCTGACGAACTCCGCCACCGCGTTGACTTGCTCGTCATCGAGCACCTTGCTGATGACGCGCATGAGTTGGCCCTCGATGTCTTGAGGATGCGCCCCGCGGCGGTCGGCTCGAAAATTCTCCAGTTGTCCGCGAACATACCATGCGGGCAGACTGGAGATGGACGGCGATTTGATCTGCGCGTTCCCCTCGCCCTTAGCGCCGTGACATTGTGCGCAGGCGTTCTGAAATATAATTCCCGCCACCGCTGGATCAGTCGCGCGCGCAGCGGAAAAAACGGTCAGCCAAATTGCTGCCATCGAAAATCGGAAATAGTCTGACCATTGCATCCGGGCTGAGTCTATTACGCCGAAGCCGATCGCTGCAACTGATTGCTTCTGTAGCAGCCGACGTGAGGTGGGCTTCTGATCTTGGAGTTGTGGATGATGACGATGCTGCCAACGCAGAAATTTGCAGCCCTCCTCACGTCGGCTGCTACTCGGACTTGGCGTTTGCCTTTCGCTAAATCCGAGCCTAAGCAAACCATTCTATGAACGCCAAACCACTCGAAGGAAAAGTCGGACTCGTCTTCGGAGTCGCCAACAAACGCAGCATCGCATGGGCCATCGCCCAGGCCTGGCACGCAGCGGGTGCAAAGCTTATTTTTAATTTTCAGGGCGAGCGCCTCAAAGGCAATGTCGAAGAACTGGCCGCCACGTTTGGCGCGGATACGCCTCTATTCCCCTGCGACGTATCCAAGGATGAAGAGGTGGATGCCTTCTTTGAGAAGGTCGCCGGTCTGACGCCGAAAGTTGATCTGCTGCTCCACAGTGTGGCCTTTGCGCCCAAAGAAGCGCTGGAAGGCGACTTCATCAATACTTCGCGCGAAGCTTATCTGACCTCGCACAATATCAGTGCTTACTCGCTGGTGCATCTCTCGCGCAAGGCCGAGCCGTTGATGACGGACGGGGGCAGCATCATTGCAATGAGTTACTACGGCGCGGAGAAAGTGGTGCCGCATTACAACGTGATGGGCGTGGCCAAAGCTTCGCTCGAAGCGAGCACGCGCTATCTCGCCTATGATCTGGGCAAAAAGAAAATTCGTGTGAACTGCATTTCCGCCGGACCAGTCAATACGCTGGCCGCGCGCGGTATCGCAGGCTTCGGACAGATGCTCAAACATTACGATGCCCATGCGCCGCTGGGCCGCAGTTGCGAACCTTCTGAACTGGGCGCGACCGGTGTCTTCCTCGCCAGCGAGGGCGCTGCCGCGATCACCGGCCAAGTGCTCTACGTGGACGGCGGCTATCAGATCATGGGAATGTGATGCCCTCATTGATTGAAGACCGTGATAACTACGGAAATGAATCGCCATTTAATCTCCTGACAATGTGGCCTGATTTGACAAGACTAGGCTTATCTGTCTGAATTTCGCACCACACGGCAGTTCAACACCTCATCCAATAACCACCATGTCCTATCTCTCACGTCGCCAGTTCGGTAAAATGCTTGCAGGCGCTGGCGCTGCCAGCTTGCTCTCCAAGCGTGTCTCTGGCGCCAATGGCCGAGTCAACATCGCCTTCATCGGATGCGGCGGCCAGGGTGAAAGTGATGTCGTTAACATCCTCAGAAACGAAGACCTCGTCAATGTGGTGGCACTTTGCGATGTCCAGTTCGGCACACAACATACCGCCAAAGTCGAAAAACTGTTCCCGAACGTCCCGCGCTTCTCCGACTTCCGGAAGATGTTCGACAAGATGGGCAAGGACATTGATGCCTGCACCGTGGCCGTGCCTGACCACTCACATTTCCCCATCACCATGCTCGCTATGTCGTTGGGCAAACACGTCTATGTGGAAAAGCCGCTGGCGCACACCTTCAATGAGTGCAAGCTCATGATGGATGCTGCCAAACGCCATAAAGTGGTGACCCAGATGGGAAACCAGGGACACTCGGGCGCGAATTACTTTCAGTTCAAAGCCTGGAAAGAAGCCGGGATCATCAAGGACGTCACCCGTGTGGATGCCTACATGAACAGCCCCCGTCGCTGGCACGGATGGAAGGTCACAGGTTATCCTAGCGGCGCGGCCATGCCGCCCGATCTGGACTGGGACACATGGCTCGGCACCGCCCCCGAGCATCCTTATGATCCCAAGCTCCACCCCGGCGATTGGCGCAGCTGGTTCGACTACGGCGATGGTGCTTTTGGCGATTGGGGACCGCACATTCTTGATACCATTCACGAATTCCTTGAACTCGGAATGCCCGAGAAAGTAACCGCCGTGAAGCGTGATGGCCCCAGTGAATTCATCTTCCCCCAGGCCTCCACCATCCGGTTCGATTTCCCGAAACGTGGAGAAATGCCGCCCGTGGCCATCAGCTGGTATGATGGAGTGAAGAACCTCCCGCCACGCCCCGCTGAAATGGCTGCCGACAAGAAAATCGATAAAAACGGCAAGATCATCTACAGCAAAGAACTCGTCTTCAAAGGCGGGACTCACAGCGACGCCCTTCGCATCATCCCCGAGGAAAAAATGAGGGAAATGGGCGACAAACTGCCGCGGATCACAGGCAAAAATTCCGACCATTACGCCAACTTCATTCAGGGCGTGCTGGGCAACGAAAAAACTCGTTCACCCTTTGATGTTGGAGCTCCGCTCACGCAAGTCTTCTGCCTTGGAGTATTAGCCCAGCGCCTTGGCGGCGAACTGGTCTTCGATCGTGAAAAACAACAAATCACGAACAACACCACAGCCAACCATCTCCTCGTCGGCCCGCCACCACGCAAAGGCTGGGAACAGTTCTATAAACTGTAGGCTGTTAAAGGTCTGTTGGGATTCAATTGAGCCTTCTGGTATCGGCGACTACGAATATCAATGGCGGTCACCCCCATCCTCATCATCGGTCAAGGACTTGCAGG
>JAYVQB010000401.1:0-5052 GCA_043757085.1 Verrucomicrobiota bacterium | reverse complement strand
CTTTATTCCAAATTTTATGCGCCCTTCATTTTTTCATTCCGTTTTTATTTCACTGCTCGCAACAGCATCGGCCAATGCCGAGCCTGCCCATGTTTCATCACTCGTCGCCAAAGCCGTGGCCACGCATCCTGAAGTCCGCTTTTACGAAGCGGAAATCGCGGCGGCAAAAGGCGGCCAGTTAACTGCGGGCACCATCAGCAATCCAGAGTTGGAGACGAGCTTCGGCACCTGGCGGGTCAGCGATCTCGGCAATAAAAGCGATGGCCCCGCATGGGCCATCACGCTGAGCCAGCCAATCGAATGGCCGGGGCGCATCGCTTTGCGCAAGGCGATCGCGTTGAAAAAAATAGAGGTCGCTCAACTTGGATTGGATCAGTTCAAAGCCACGCTGGCAGGCAAGGTGCGCTCCAGTGCATGGGCGCTGATGGCCGCGCAGCAAAAAGCTCGCGCGACGAGCCAAGTATCCCAGCGTCTCACTTCGCTGGCTGATGTCCTGTTGCAGCGTGATCCCGCCGGACCCGCGCCGCGACTGGAAGCGCGCATCATTCAGGCCACGGCACTGACACTCGGCGCCGAGTCCACCAAGGCGCAACGCGAGCTGGCCGACGCCAAATTTGCCATCAATCAAATGCTCGGCGAGAAGCCCGATCACGCGATCGAAATAATACCGGAACGACTCACGCTCACGTCCGCGCCATCGCTGGAACCGCTGCTCACAAAAGCGCGGGCGCATAACTTCGATTTGCGCGCGCGAATGCTCGACGTGGAGCAGCAGGGCTTCACCGTGAAGCTCGCGGAAAATGAACGCTGGCCGTCATTCAAGGTGTCGCCCTATTTTCAGCAACAGCGCGCAGAAACAAAAGAAACGCAGTTCGGCATTGGCGTGTCGATCCCGCTGCCCTTGTTCAACAGAAACAAAGGCGGCATCGCCACCGCGAAGGCGCGGCAAACGCAGGCGGAGATGATGCTGGCCGCGCAGATGCGCGAACTGGAGCGCGCGGTGGCATCCCATCGCAGCGAGTATGCTTCCTATGTTGATGAGCTGGCGAAGTGGCCCGCCGATACGCTGGATGGCTTGCAGAAAGCCGCTGCGGAATCCGACGAGCACTACCGTCAGGGTGCGTTGCCTTTGAGCACTTACATCGAACTGCAAAAGCAAACCATCGAGGCTTTAAATGCTGTTCTCGAAAGCCAGCTCGGTGCCCTGCGCGCGCGCATGGGGATCGAACAACTCACGGGCGCGTCCCTCAACAAATAACTGCCACGCACCATGATTGACAGAATACTTGAGTTTTCGCTCCGGCAGCGCGCCTTCGTGCTGCTCGGTGCTTTTGCGCTGCTCGGCGCGGGTTTGTGGTCGGCGGTGAAGCTGCCGATTGATGCGGTGCCGGACATTACCGGCGTGCAGGTGCAGGTGAATACCGAAGTCGGTGCGCTGGCTGCGGAAGAGTCAGAGCGGCTGGTTACACGTCCTATCGAGATCGAACTCGCTGGTTTGCCCGGTGTGGAAGAGATGCGCTCGCTGACCAAGTTCGGCTTGTCGCAGATAACGTTGCAGTTCAGCGACAGCAGCGACATCTATCGCGCGCGGCAGCTCGTGACCGAGCGCTTACAGAACGCGCTGGAGAATCTGCCTCGCGGCCTCACGCCGAAGCTCGCGCCGATCAGCACCGGTCTCGGCGAGATTCTGTATTACTCCGTGAACTACAAGCCGGACGCGAAGCACAAGCCTGCGACCGAACAGGAGCAGTTGCTCGAACTCAGCGAGATTCAGGAATACACCATCAAGCCGCTGCTGCGCACGGTGCGGGGCATCGCGGAGATTAACGGCACGGGCGGCTACGAGCGGCAGTTTGTCATTCAACCAAAGCCCGAAGCACTGGAGCGCATGGGCATGACCTTCAGCGAACTCGCGGCGCTTGTAGAGCAGAACGTGGAGAACGCAGGTGGTGGCATCATTAGCCGTGGTGGCGAGCAGTTGACCATCCGCGCCGTCAGCCGTGTGAACACGCCGGAAGAGATTGGCAATCTGCCCATCAAGTTCGGCGCAGCCATCAAGCCCATCCTTATCAAGGACGTGGCCGAGGTCGTCACCGGCGTGAAGTTCCGCACCGGAGCAGCCACGTTGAATGGGAAAGAAACCGTCATCGGCACCACGCTCATGCTGGCGGGCGAGAACAGCCGCGAGGTCGCGGAGCGTGTGAAGGAGCGCATCGCGGAGATTCAGACGAAGTTGCCAAACGGCGTGGAAATCGAAATCCAGTATGACCGCTCCATCCTCATCAACAGCACCATCGAGACGGTGAAGAAGAACTTGTTCGAGGGTGCGATTCTCGTGGTCGTGGTGCTGCTTTTGTTACTGGGCAACTGGCGCGCGTCACTCATCGTTGCCACGGCGATTCCGCTTTCATTCCTGTTTGCCTTGATGGGTATGGTGCGCGGCGGCGTGTCGGGAAACTTGATGTCGCTCGGTGCGGTGGACTTCGGCCTTATCATTGATGGTGCGGTCGTGATCGTGGAGAACATCGTGCGCGAGCTGGGCATCAAACAGCACGAACTCGGGCGCAAGCTCACCGACGAAGAGCGTTCGCGTGTGGTGCTCGCCGCCAGCAAACGCGTGGGTTCACCGATGTTCTTTGGCGTGGTCATCATCACCATCGTTTACATCCCCATCCTCGCGCTCACCGGCATCGAAGGGAAGATGTTCCACCCAATGGCGATCACGGTCATGCTCGCGCTTACGGGTGCCTTGCTGCTGGCGCTCACACTCATGCCGGTGCTGTGCTCCTTCCTGCTGCGCGGGAAGGTCAGCGAAGGCGACAACTTCTTCATGCGCGTCATGAAGGCGGGTTACAAGCCGGTGCTGGATCTCGCGCTCAAGCTGCGCTGGTTCGTCGCGCCTACGGCCATCGCTTTGTGCGTTGGTTCCGTGTGGCTCTTCAATCATCTCGGCGCGGAGTTCGTGCCGAAGCTCGATGAAGGCTCCATCACTTCCATGCTCTACAAGCCCGTGGGCATGAGCATGGAAGCCTCCATGAAGACCGACATCGAAGTAGAGAACATGCTCATGGATAAGTTCCCCGAACTCACGCGCATCTTTACCCGCATCGGCACCAGCGCGATTGCGAGCGATCCCATGCCGCCGAATGAGAGCGACGTTTACATCTTCTACAAACCCATGAGCGAGTGGGCTAGAACCGCTGGCCGTCCAAAGAACAAAGCGGAATTGCGCGAGCAGATCGAAGCCGAGTTGAAGAAGATGAATCCCGACTACAACATCCTCTTCGCGCAACCCATCGAGATGCGATTCAACGAAATGCTCGAAGGCACCAAAGCCGAGATTGCGGTGAAAATCTTCGGCAACGACTATGACGTGCTGGAGAAACTCGGCGAGCAGATCAAAGACATCTTGGAGAAGACGCCCGGAGCCGCCCAGGTGGAATACGAGACCGAGGGCCGCACCCCACAGCTTCTCATCGACGTGAAGCGCGACATGCTTCAGCGCTACAGCTTGCAGGCTGGTGAAGTGAACAAGGCCGTGAACGATGCGCTCGCCGGTGCGGTCGTTGGCCGCGCCGTGGATGGTGACAAGCGCCGCGACATTGTGGTGCGGATGCCGGAGCAGTTGCGCGCCGATGACGAGCAGATCAAAGCCCTGCCGCTGCGTGTGGGCGAGCACGGTCTCATTCACCTTGGACAAGTCGTTGACTTCAAGACCGTGAAAGTCGTAGAGCCGATCAATCGCGACGACGGTCATCGTCGTGCCGCGCTGATGGTGAACCTCGGTGGCCGCGACGTGGAGAGCTTTGTGCGCGAGGCCGAGAGCCGCATCAAAGCACGGGTGCAGTTGCCCGAAGGCTACATCGTGGAGTTCGGCGGACAGTTCAAGAACCTCCAAGAAGCCCGCGCCCGCCTCATGGTCGTGGTGCCATCCGCGTTGGTGTTGATCTTCGTCCTCATCTTTCTTGCCTTCGGCAGTTTGCGTCAGGCGCTCATCATCTTCTCCGGCATCCCGCTTGCCGTGACTGGCGGAGTTGTCGCGTTGTGGCTCCGTGGAATGCCCTTCAGCATTACCGCCGCCATCGGCTTCATCGCGCTCAGTGGTGTCGCCGTGCTCAATGGCCTGGTCATGATCAGTTGCTTCAATCAATTGCGCGAGGAAGGCCGCAGCGTGTGGGATGCCGTGATCGAAGGCAGCATCACGCGCCTGCGCCCCGTCTTGATGACCGCGCTCGTCGCCAGCCTCGGCTTCGTGCCCATGGCCATCGCCACCGCCGCCGGTGCGGAAGTGCAACGTCCGCTCGCCACAGTGGTCATCGGCGGTATCTTAAGCTCGACCTTGCTGACCCTGATTGTGCTGCCCGCGCTGTATGCGTTGTTTGAGCGGAATCAAAAAGTTGAAAGCAATGAAGAAGCCGCGCCTTAATCATCCTTCACCATTATGATTTACTACATCATCAAAATTCTCTTAAGCGCCTGCACCATCGTCGTCGTCACGGAAACCGCGAAGCGAAACAACTACGTCGCGAGCATCATTCATTCCCTGCCGCTGACATCTTTGCTGGCGTTCATCTGGCTTTTTGTCGAAGTGCAGAAAAAGGATGGCACGGACAAAGCCTCGTCGCTCATTGCCCGCCATGCCTCTGGGACGTTCTGGTTTGTGCTGCCCACGCTGCCGTTGTTTCTGGTGCTGCCGTGGCTCATCAACAAAGGCATGACCTTCTGGCCTGCGCTCGGCCTGTGCATTGCCGGAACGGTCCTGCTTTATCTGGCGACGATGAAGATTCTCGCGTTCTGCGGGGTGCAGATTTAATCTTGAGACTTGATCGTTTTTCTATATCCGAATGCACTGCCGATGATCGTGACGACGATCAGCAAGGCTCCGAACGTGCAAACGATTGCGGCACCCGAGGGTAGATCATAGTGGAAAGACAGGAACAAGCCGAGCGCACCGCCGATGAGCGCGATGATCCAGCCGACGATCAGGCGCTTGAGAAAACTCCCCGCCAGATGGAGACCGCACACGGCAGGCACGATGAGATAGGTGAAAAT
>JAYVQB010000400.1:0-5080 GCA_043757085.1 Verrucomicrobiota bacterium | reverse complement strand
ATCCGGCGGAGTATCGCCAGCCGGGAGTCTGGAATGTGGAGCAGCTTAATCCTGATCCGTTCATGGCCGATCTTAACAATTGCGGCCTGCCGTGGTTGGAGACGTGGCCGACGGATAAGATGCCGGGGGAGTAGCCTAAAAGGAAAATTTAAACCACAACCGAAACAAAGTGGAGATAGCCGGACACAAACCACTAAGATTCTCCGGCAAATGGACACAAATAGACACTGATAATGAGTGAGTTTTTGGAAAGCTGGCACTCACCTTTTAGGTGAATCTATCGGTTTTCATAAGTCCTTGATAATTCGTGTTCATTTGATTCGCTTTGCTCACCCTTCGGGCAGCTTGAGGCTGTCTATCTCGCTGTGCTCGGTTGTGTCCATCCGTGGTTCTCATTCCCGGATTTAGTTTGAGTTGCATGAGCAAGGGCAAGCTGCCCTTGCTACAAACAAAAGGCGGAACCCTTTGCAGAGTTCCGCCAAATCTAATTCGTCGGTATTAACCGGCAGAATGTGGAGTCGTCTTAATAACGACCACGACCGCCGCCGCCGCTATCGCGACCGCCGCCACCGCCGCCGCCGCCGCCGTAGCCGCCACGACCACCGCCGCCGCTATCGCGACCGCCGCCGTATCCGCCACGGCTACCGCCGCCGCCACCGCCGCCGCCGCCGCCGCCGCCGCCGTAGGCAGGGCGTTCTTCACGTGGGCGTGCTTCATTGATGGTGAGAGGGCGGCCTTGGAAAGGTTTGCCGTTGAGCGCGGTGATGGCCGCGTTCATGCCTTCGGTGGAGTCCATGGTGACAAACGCGAAACCGCGTGGGCGGCCCGTGGTGCGATCCATAGGGAGGGAGGCTTCAGTGACGGTGCCGTGTTGGGCGAACAGGTCGCGCAGGTCGTTTTCGGAGGTGTCGAAGGAAAGATTCCCGACATACATTTTAGTATTCATATGGTGTTATTTGCGTAGTTGACTGCTTACTTCTTCGACTGTTCCCGCTAACCGGGTTTCAAATCACCATTGAATAATCACCTGATGACCTACCATATCTCGAATTCGACAGGCGCTATCGCCAGACGGGCTATTCGATGATTTTGGAAGAAAAGCAACCATTTTTTGGAGTGCTGCCCAGCCGCGGGATGAAAATGTGGGGCAAGTGAGCGTTGGACAGCTTGCTTCGCGCGGCCTATCTAAGACGCTTGAGCACAGAAATTTTACCAGCCACCGAACCCACCTCGCACTTCATTTTTGCCACCTGCCGGGCGGGTTCCGAGTCGCTGCTGAAGGCGGAGGTCGCGACGAATCACAAGAAGCTCAAGCCGGCGTTCATGCGCCCGCAGTTGGTCTCGTGGAAGAGCGACAAAGCCGTCGGGCGGGAGTTTGCGGTGCGCAGCATCTTTGCCCGCACCTGGGGGCTTTCATTGGGGATGTTCGCCACATTGGAAGAAATTACCAAGCGCGTGGCCGAGTTCCCCGGCATCGCTTTTCATCTGCATGTTTTTCCGAGAAGCGCGCCTGAGGACGGCGTGCTGGGCGCGGCATGGGAGAAGGTGGACGCCAAACGTGAGGCACTCGCTGCGGCTCTGGTGGCCGGAGGGATTTCGCTGCAGCTGCATGGCCGTCCAAAAATAGGCGAATGGGTGCTGGATGTTATTGTTGGCAATGACGATGAGCCGCTGTTCCTCGGGGCGCATCAGCACTCGCAAGACACGCACCCGCTGCCCGGCGGACTTCCGCGACTCGTGATCCCGGAAGCTGCGCCCTCGCGTGCGTGGCTGAAACTGGAGCAGGCACTGGCCTTTGCCGGATTTGATAAAGATGGACTGCTGAAAAACAAGGTCGCGCTCGAACTTGGTTGCGCGCCCGGCGGTGCGACTTATGCGATGCTCAATCGCGGGATGCGCGTCATCGGAGTTGATCCGGCGGAGATGGCTCCGAGCGTGACGGAGTTTCGCGGCGTGCCCGGCGCATCGTTCACGCACCTGCCCGTTTCTGTGAATGCCATCACGCGCAAGGATGTGCCTGCGTGGCTTGATCTTCTGGTGTCGGATATGAACCTCGCGCCGACCATCGCGTTGCGACAAGTGGAGCGCATCCAAAGTTACGTTCACGCGCAGGCACTTATTATTACCGTGAAGATCAATGATCCCGCGATGCAAGCGCGCATCCATGATTTCATTAAGCACGTCCGCCACTTCGCGCCGGAGCCAGTGCGCGTGACGCAACTGCCCGCAAACCGCTCGGAGATTTGCATTGTGGCCGGGGAGTTTTGAATTCGCGGAGGTGGATGTGCTGCGCCGTTTTGACCGCAGCCGCAAACATTTTATTGAGGATTATCGGCCGCTTGCCGACGAGTGGGCGCTATGGGACAATACTGAACCACCTTATCGCTGCATCGCCGATAGCAGAACTCACACCATGGACCAACTTCAAGTCATGATCGATTCCATCAGTCTTCAAGAAGCGTCGCCACGCGAAATGTCAGAGATGGCGCGCATCGGTCTCGAAGCCGGACGCGTTGCGACAGAGAAGATGCTCGACTACTACAAGCGCATGGGGATTGAAGTCACTCCGCAGATGACCTTGGCGCCTGAGAAACCCAGCGCACGCGCCGCAAAGGACTAAGCAATTGATAAATCGGATGCCAAGTGTCCTACTGCGGCTATGCGTGTGGGGAGTATGAGCCAACACACATCTACAGCCACAGAACCGAAACTTTCGTTCGATCCTGCCCGCGTCACAACGCCTGCCTACGTGGTGGATTTGTCGTTGTTGAAGAAGAATCTGGAACTGCTGGCCTATGTGCAGCGTGAGTCGGGCTGCAAGGTGTTGCTGGCGTTGAAGGGGTTCGCGATGTTCAGCACGTTCCCGCTGGTGCGGCAATATCTCAGCGGTTGTTGTGCGAGCGGATTGAATGAGGCGCTGCTGGCGCATGGGGAGTTCGGCAAGGAAGTGCATGTGTATTCGCCGGCGCTGAAGGACGAGGAGATGCAGCGCATCATTCCGATTGCGGATCATGTGTCGTTTAATTCGATGAGGCAATGGCAGCATCATCGGCATTGGTTTCAAGGTGCGAAGAATGAAGCGGACAGGAGTGTCCGCGCTCCTGTTCCCAGTCCGGGCTTGCGGGTCAATCCCGAGGTCTCGACGGTGGAAGTGGCGCTCTACGATCCGTGTTCGCCGGGATGTCGGCTCGGCGTGCGTGCTGTGGATTTGGAGGACACTGATCTCAGCGGGCTAGAGGGCTTGCATTTTCATGCGTTGTGCGAGCAGGGATCGGATGTGCTGGAGCGAGTTGTAAACGCAGTGGAGAAAAACTTTGCGCGATTTCTTGCCAAAGTTAAATGGGTGAACATGGGCGGCGGTCATCACATCACAAAGCCGGGCTACGACGTGGAACGGCTGGTGCGACTAGTGAAAGGTTTCCGCGAGCGTCACGGCGTTGATGTTTATCTGGAACCGGGCGAGGCCATCGGGCTGAACACGGGTTATCTCGTGACGAGTGTGCTCGATATTGTGGGTATCGAAGGCTTGCGGACGGCGATTCTCGACACCTCAGCGACCTGTCACATGCCAGATGTCCTGGAGATGCCGTATCGTCCGCACATCATCGGCAGCGGCGGGGCAGGGGAGTTAGCGCATACTTACAAGCTCGGCGGGACAAGCTGTCTGGCGGGTGATGTGATTGGCGAGTATTCCTTCGCGCAGCCGCTGGAGATCGGGCAGAAGCTGGTGTTCACTGACATGGCGCATTACACGATGGTGAAAACCACGATGTTCAATGGCGTGCCGCATCCTGACATTGATACTTATGATCCGGAGACGGATGAGTTGCGCGTGGTGCGGCGGTTTGGGTATGAGGATTTCCGTAATAAGCTGTCTTAATGGGTAAGGGATAAAGAATGGAAATTGACATCCGAAGGTGTGACTGCTTTCATCGCGGTCATGAAAGCCGCCCTTGTTCTTGTTTCAGCATTCTTGTTTAACACAGCGCTGCACGCGGGGGCGCCCGCCACGGCGATGGTGATGAAAACTGAGAGCGCCTGGGCCGGCGCTTTCTCTGTCGATACGGGCTGGAGCCAGGATCACTTTGAGTGGACGATCGCGGGTGATTTGAACGGGCAGAATCCCAATGTTCTTTCGGAGCTGGACTGGCGGCATCTGAACATCTTCACGATCGGCGGTCAGGCGGATTTTACCTATCACAAAATCTGGCACCTTGAACTCAGCGGCGGCTATGGCTGGATCGCCAGCGGCGGCAATCGTGATTCGGATTACTACTTTGACAATCATTCAGGTGAGTTCTCGCGCTCCGTGGCGGACACACGGGGGAGCCGGATTGACGCGGATTTGGTTATTGGGCGCGATTTTCAAGTCACTCCCAAGGTTACCCTCACGCCTCAGATTGGATTCACTTATCATCGGCTGCGACTGAATGACCGCGAGGGTGTGCAGGTGATCGACACGGAGTTCCATGATGTGGGGCCGTTCGCGGGGTTGGATTCGTTATACACCTCATCTTGGTGGGGGCCGACGTTTGGCTTGCAGGCCAGGGTGCAGCTTGCTGAAAAGTGGCGCTGGCTGGCTGGCGCACGTTTTGAACTCTTGCGATACAAAGCCAATGCCGACTGGAATCTGCGCACTGATTTCAGAGGCTTCCATGACACGGCCAATGGCAATGGCTGGCTGCTGACGACTGGAGTCGAGTGGGATTTCGCGCAGCACTGGACGCTGTCATTGCTGGGCGACTACAGCTCCCGCAGAACGGGGTCGGGAACGTCTGACACTTTGCTCAATGATTACTCACATGATACCACTCGTTTCAATGGCGCGAGGTGGGAGTCCTTTGGTGCACGTGTCATTGCCACCTACCGATTCTAAAATTCACGAAGTAAAACGTGCTGGACAGCCATGAAGAGCAAGCCAGCCAGTCTAGCGAGGGCAAAAAACTTCAACAAAACTGAAAAAAAGTCTTGCAAGAATTGGTAGGGTCATTATCCTCCGCCCCCACAATCTCGGCCCCGTTTCGACGGGGTGGTATAAAAGGCCCGCTTCGGCGGGTCTTCCTATCGGAAGCAGCCCCGG
>JAYVQB010000399.1:0-5140 GCA_043757085.1 Verrucomicrobiota bacterium | reverse complement strand
CAACAATACGATTCGACTTGAGATGGCAGTCGATAAAGAGTCCATATCCCGGAAAAGAGAAAACGGAAAACATAATTCATGCTGAACTACGTCTGGTCATTCCTCCTGCTAACGGGCCTCATTGTCGGCGCATTGTTCGGCAGGCTGGGCGGCGAGAGCGGAGTGGTGGAGGGCATCTTCACCATCTGCAAGGACGCCGTGATGAAGCAGGCGCTGCCCCTCGCCGGCGTAATCATGCTTTGGCTCGGCGTGCTGCGCATCATGGAGAAAGCGGGATTGCTCAATGTGCTGGCGCGCGCGCTGGCACCATTGATGCGACGCTTGTTTCCTGATGTGCCGGCGGAGCATCCAGCAATGGGCGCGATGATTATGAACATAGCGGCGAACATGCTCGGCCTCGGCAATGCCGCCACACCGCTGGGCCTGAAGGCCATGGAGCATCTCCAGCAGATCAATCCGCAGAAACAAAGCGCGAGCAATGCCATGTGCATGTTTCTCGCGCTCAACACAGCGGGCTTCATGCTGATCCCGATGACGGCAATTAATTTCCTCAGCGCGGGAGGGGTAAAGAATCCCTATCAAATCATCGCGCCCACTTTGTGCTCCACATTATGCGCCTCAGTGATCGCCATCATTGCGGTCAAGTTGCTGGAGCGCTTGCCGGTCTTTCGCCAGCTCCCTGATGCTGGAGTGATCAGTGATCCCGGAGAGACAAAAGAACCGTCTGCGGCACCCGCATTCCGCGCCACGAAATTTCGTCGCGTGGTGATCGGTATCGCTGCAGTCGCGTTCGCCGTGGGTGGCTGGTTCGAGATTTTTCCGAAGCATCGCGAGTCGTTTCTCAAAGAGACTGGGCTGCAAGCGGTGATCGATAACGCGGCAAAAAGAAAAACCGACACCGAGAAACAAGCTGCGGAAGCACGCGCCGCGAAGACCGCTACCGCAGCAACGAACGAAAGTGATGCGCCCGGCTGGCAACTTGTGATGCGCAGATGCTCGACGCTGGCCATCCCACTTGTGCTGGTGATCGCGGTGCTGTTTGCGCTGACAAAAGGCGTGCCAGTTTACGAGGAGGCGGTCGAGGGAGCGAAGGAGGGTTTTTCAGTGGTCACGCGCATCATGCCGTTCCTGGTGGTCATGCTCACGGCGCTCACGGTTTTTCGCGAGAGCGGCGCGATGTTGTTGTTAGCGCAATTGCTGGACCCGCTGCTCCGCCTGATTCATCTGCCCGCCGAGTTGCTGCCGCTGGCCATCATGCGTCCTTTGAGTGGTTCAGGTTCACAGGGGCTTCTCAATGAAATTATCCTCAATCCCTCATCGACTGGTTTTCTCAAATACACGGCGGCGGTGATGTATGGCTCCACGGAGACGACGTTCTATGTGCTGGCTGTTTATTTTGGCAGCGTGGGCATTCGGAAAATTCGTCACGCGCTGGCCGTCGGCATCATCGCAGATGTGGTGGGCATGACTTGTGCGATCACCTTGGGCCGACTGCTTTTTGCCGGAAGCTGATTAAGAAAAGGCTACTTGTTTTCCGCGTCCTTAATTTTCGTCAGAATAACCTGCCGCACCCAGATAAATGCCTTGGTGGGTTCGGGGCATTGCAGGATAAAATGTTCTTTGCTGAATTCTTGATCAATCGTCAAGGTGCCGAGCTTGGCAAAGCGGAATTCATCAAGGCTGCCGGTAATGTCTTCTGAGGTGAGCTTGCGCTGGACACTTGCGGTTCCGATTCTTGCAGTGATGACCACACCTTCGGAAATTTCTGGGCATGTGTATTGCATGGCGACGCGATATTTCCCGGGGGTGATTTTTTCCACGGCCCATTCAGCCGCTCCTATCGGTAACGCTTTGCCCGTCGGCCTTACCTTTAAGGTGCTGTTGTCAGGACTGCCTCTGGTTTCACTTCCTAAAGAGAGGACAATCGCGGCCTCCATTTTTTTGTCCGTCGATACTTTAGCAGAACGATCGGCAGCCGGTGCGCTCAGTGAATCATAAGGAAGAAGGCCGGGGATGGACGCGAGTTTATTGACCTTGTCGATTTCAGCCTGAACGAGCGCGGCGTCCATGTCGCGGCTTCGCCCGGCCAACGCTTGCTTGAGCTTGTTGAGTTCGCGCAAGTAATCCTGAATGACCGGCGCGTGGTATTTGCGCAAGTTAGTGTGATAGGTGCTGTCGAGTTGATCGAGATTGGTCGCCGGAGTCGCCGGAGTCGCCGGAGTCTGGGCGGATAGCGTTGTGAATACGGAGAGAATTGCCAGCGCCAATAGCTGGATGATTAAACTGGATGGACGCAGGCGCATGATGCGAGACGGGAGGGTCAAGGTTTGGGATTTGCAGGCAGGAATGACCATGCCCCCGGAGGGAGTGCCTTGGCCTTGGCGGCGGCTTCGCGCTCTTTCAGCGAGGCGCGCCGGGCTTCCTCCGTGCTTTTGCGATCAGAGGATTTTGCGTCCACGGTAGAGATTGCGGCGAGTCCATTGTCCACCAGGATGCCGGAAAAATCGCCAACCTCACCGGGTTGCACGATGGCGAGAACAGCACCGCTCTCGTCTCTCATCCAGCGCGTGAGGATGCGCAGGGGCTTGTTCTTCAGATAAGTATCGGTGAATTCCTGCGCCTGCCGGCCCACTGCGACGGAGTCATCCATGGTGATGCCGAAGTAACTGGAATGACGTTTGAGGTTCTCCTCATCTTCGGCGCGGGGTGAGGGGCAGGATACGGACATGAGGCGGACGGTGATGATCTGGTTCACGGTGGAGACGCGGAAACGGTCGCCGGTATTGGTCGGATCAGGGACATAGCTGGCATCCTGAATTTCTTCCAATCCATCTGGGCGACTGATCGCGGTTCCCAGTTCCGATTTTGTTTCTTTCCCCAAGATATGAAGCGACTGCTGCGCGCGCTTGCCTTCATTCATCACGGACTGCGCACCCTCATCATCTTTTTTTTCAGCCAGATCATCGCTGATGCTTTGCAGTCGGGCGACATAGGATTCCACCAGTGGCTGCCCCAGTTCCGTGAGCCGAGCGAGGTGGGCCTGGTGCTCCAGGGCATATTCCTTCGTGGCGGTGTCATCCACTTTCACGGCGGTTGGCTTTGCCGGAGTAAGTCGGATTTCCCGCAGGTGCATGAGTCCGTTTGTCCCGCGCAAGCGGGTAACTTTGAGCATCATCCGCGCACTGGTCCGGGTAAGTTTCATGTCGCCGAGGGTAACGGTTTCATAATCCGACCAACCATCGGTGGGCTTGACTTGAAACGTTAGCTTTTCTGCAGCACCACCACTCAGGCTTGTAACTTCTGACAGTTCCACCTCGCCTGCGGGTTCAGGAGCATGAAACGGCAGGTTAAGTCCAAAAGGCTTGAACTCACCGTTCCACATGGCTGCGGCTCCATAGGTCAGGGTCACGGTATAAGTTCCGGGATTGAGCTTGAAAATATCCCAGTTAGCAGCGCAGGCTGTCGAACGCCAGCTCTCGAGAACACCCTCCTTGCGATCAAATGAGATGGTGCCGGCAATCTTGGCATCTGCCGGGCGGAGAATGATGGCGTCGGCATTGTCCACGGACACATTTGAATACAACGTCGCGAGTTTCTGCCGACGCTGCTGCGCAGCCAAAGCGGTTTCATAATCACCCAACGCACCGGCTTGATCTTCCAGCGCGGTGAGTGCCTTGGTGTATTGATCGGCCAGCGTCCGAGTGCTGGTGAGGGCGCGAAGCGTGAACTGCTGGCGCATCAGTTTCAACTCGGATGGCTCAGACCCATTCTGCGCCTCGGCCGACGAGAACACGATAAGTGTCCCGATGAACAAGACGCTGAGCTTGGAAATGTTGATCGAGTTTTTCATGTTTTGAATTATTCAGCGGCTCACTGGGGCCAGTTCCAGCGACCACAAACGCATCAGCCCGCCCTTGGGTGGAGCATTGGCGGCGAGAATCAGGATGCCGTGGCCATCACGCACTCGGAGGGTGCCAATATTTTTTTCCATCGGCTTGTCCCCAGTCGGCGCCACAGCCCCGCGCAGGCTATAGAAACTTTCCTTCACGATGACGGCGCCGCCTTCGTCCTTGCCGCACGAATACTTGATGATGATCTCATAGCCGCCGGGCGGAAGGCCGGGGAGCAACCACGCCGCAGCACTGGCGGTGTCGCTCCATCCGGTCAGCGCGCCGTCCTTGTCCAGCTTCACTCCCGTCAGAGTAGCTTCATCCAGTTTCATCGCGATCCGTTCCGGCAGCACCTTCCCCTCTCCCGCTGCGCGCGCCGTCAGCATCGGCAGTTCCTGATCGAGAGCCGTGATCTCCTGCTCCAGAGCAACGCGCTCGTCACGGGCGCGAATGGCATTGGCGAAATTGTGCGCCGTGGCAAGTTTTTTTTCCAATTCGCCTAGCCGACCCAAGTGCGCCTTTTTCTCCGGCAGGATCGTCTCGATCAAATTTTTTCGGAACTGTGATCTGAGTGATCGCAAATCTGCCGAATCAGCAGTCGGGCTGTCCTCCGCCGAAATCGGGAGCACACAGATCAAGCACGCCAGAACGGCAAGCCCTCTCGTTGTCCATGCCTGACCATTAATCACAGACACAGAATAGTGGACACAATTCATGCGGCAAGAGCTTTCCCGAGGCTCAGCTCCTATTTTTCGCCGTCCATACTCCCCAATCAATGATGCCGACGGCTCAAAATGTTGTCCATTTTGTAAAGCTTGACTCGCGAGTAGCGGAGATTAGCCTCTCACGACAATACAGGGGCGCTGGATTCCGGCTGAGACGTTTCGCGAGGAACGAACCCTTTGAACCTGAAGCGGGTAATGCCGTCGCAGGGAGCAAAGAGAAAGTCTCACCGCCAAGCCACGTCGCCCCCCGCCGCGTGGTTTTTTCATTTCCTAAAGTTCTAATGCTCTAATCCTCTACCGCTCTAACTCTCTTCTTCACATGATCGCTTCCAAAGAATCCTTCGAACCCCACAGCAGCGAACAACTGCCCAACAGCCAGCGCATCTACATCGAGGGCCGGATTCATCCAGACGTTCGCGTGCCGATGCGCGAGATAACACTCTCGCCCACGAAGGACTTCAATGGTCGCGTCATCGAGAACGAACCCGTCCGCGTCTATGACTGCTCCGGCCCTTGGGGCGATCC
>JAYVQB010000398.1:0-5190 GCA_043757085.1 Verrucomicrobiota bacterium | reverse complement strand
AAGGCCGCACCACCATGCGCGTGCATCTCATTGGTGTGGCGGGCAGCGGTATGAGCGGGCTGGCTTTGCTCCTGCTCGAACTCGGCCACACGGTCAGCGGCTCCGACAGAGTCACCACTGCTGAGACGGACCGGCTCCAGAAGCACGGTCTCATTTTTCATTGTCCGCAGCATGATCGCGAAACCGATGGCGTGGACATGGTGATCTATTCTTCCGCCGTGAAGCCGGGAAATGTCGCTTATGAATCCGCTTTCAAACAAGGCATTCCGCTGGTGCGTCGCGCGGAAGCGCTTGCGGCAATCATGGCTCGCAAGGCGGGACTGGTCGTCGCGGGAACACATGGAAAAACCACCACATCTTCACTGACGGCGCATGTTCTGCGCGTCGGTGGCTTGAAGCCTTCGCACTATGTCGGCGCGGAAATTCCCATCCTCGGATCGAATGCGCATTGGGACGAGGAAGGCGAACTCTTCGTTGCCGAGGGGGATGAAAGCGACGGCACGCTGGTGAACTTTCAGCCGCGACACGCGATCATCCTGAACATTGAGGCGGAACACCTCGATTACTACGAAGACCTCGACGCCATCAAGGTGGTCTTCCGTCAACTCTTGGAAAAAACCAGCGGCCTCTCGGTCTATTGCGCGGAAGACCCCGTCGCGGCGGACTTGTGCGCCGGGCGCAAGCAGAGCGTCGGCTACGGTTGGAGCCGGTCGCATGATTTCTCTGCGGACATCATCGAACTGCGCCCCACGCAAACTTTGTTCCATGTCTTTGATGGCGCGAAGAAACTCGGTGAGATCACGCTAGGCATTCCGGGAAAACACAACGTCCTCAATGCGCTGGCTGCCATTGCCTTCGCCACGCGAGTCGGAGTGACGTTTGAAAATATCCAACAAGCGCTCAGCAGTTTCCGTGGTGCGCGGCGCAGGTTTGAATCCAAATTCTCTGGCACGCATTTCCAAGTCATTGATGACTACGGACATCATCCGACCGAGATCAAGGCCACGCTGGCCACTGCCCGCGCGCTCAAGTCGGGGCGCATTCTCTGCCTCTTCCAGCCGCATCGCTACACGCGCACGCAATTGCTCAAGAAAGAATTCGGCGCAGCATTTATTGACGCCGATGAATTGTTCGTCACCGATGTCTATGCCGCGAGCGAGAAGCCATTGCCGGGCGTGAGCGGCGAAACCATTCTCGATGAAGTGCGCACGCAACGTGTTGGCGGCAGCTTGCCGTCATCATCACGGCCTGAAGGCAAGCAGCCTTCGACACACAGCACGCCGACCCTGCTGCAAGCACGCGACTTGATCGGCAGCATGCTGCGCCCCGGAGATCTGCTCATCACACTCGGTGCTGGCAACGTCCATGAAGTCGGTCGCGGTCTCGCCCGCGATCTCGCGGTGGCGGAGGAACTGCTTCGCATCCTCAAGCCCGATGGCGGCATCTTGAAACTCTATGAGCCGATGGCCAATCACACGACCATTCGCATTGGAGGCCCGGCGCAATATTGGATCGAACCGCGCAGCGTGGATGCGCTTCAGGGAGTAGTGAAATTTCTCCGCAGCGCGAGCATTCCCATTCGTGTCATCGGGCGCGGATCCAATCTGCTGGTGCGCGACGGCGGGATTCGCGGCGCGGTGCTTCATCCGGTCAAAGGCGAGTTCGATGCAGTGACTGTGGACGGCGAGTTCATCACTGCCGGAGCCGGGGCGCGATACAAAAAAATTGCCATCGCCGCACGCAACGCCGGGGTGGGGGGCCTCGAGTGGATGGAAGGCATTCCCGGCAGTCTCGGCGGCAGTCTGCGCATGAATGCCGGAGCGATGGGCACGCAGACTTTTGATCAGGTGGTCAGTGTGCGCTTCATCAATGGTAACGGCGATGTAGAGCAAAAGTGGCGCGATGAAATCAAACACTTCTATCGCAACGTGCCGGAGTTCGATCAGCACTATGCGGTCTCCGCCGTGCTGCAAGGCATACGCTGCGAGATCAGCGAGATCGACGTGAAGATGAAAAACTCCCATGCACATCGTCGCGAAAGCCAGCCTATTGGTGCCAGTGCTGGTTGTGTCTTCAAAAATCCCGCACCGACTCTCGCCGGAATGCTCGTGGATCAATTGGGATACAAAGGGAAATCGCGCGGCCCGGCGAAGGTTTCCGATGTCCACGGCAATTTCATTATCAACACCGGCGGAGCCAAAGCGCGTGATGTGCTCGATCTCATCGCTGACATCAAACAAGCTGCGCTACAGGAGCGCGGTATAGTTCTGGAGACCGAGGTGCAGATCATCGGCGAAGACGCGCCGCTGCCGTTGTAATAGAGACGCACAGCAGAAGTAGAAGCGACGCCCCCGTCGCCACACTCAATCAGAGCATTCGCAGCGAATACCCGAAAAGCGCCGAGGGCGCCGCTTCTACCCGCTTGCGCAGCCCCAACACCGCATTCAAACTCATATCTTCTGTCTTTTGTCTGGCAGTCTTCTGTCTCTCCTGTGCCCAATCCCGTCCCATCACTGTCCCAAGAAGACCGCGCACGACTCGATGCGCTCTTTGCGGACTTGTCGGCTCTGGCGCCGCGCAACGTTGGTTATCCCTGCAATCAGGTCTTCGACTACTCGGAAGTCTTTCGCTTTCTTCAGTTCGCGGCCAACAATGTGGGTGATCCATTCTCCGGCTCTAACTACCGGCTGAACACGCATGAGTTCGAGCGCGAAGTCGTGGAAGAATTTGCCCGGCTCACCCGCGCGCCCGCCGATGGCTGGTGGGGCTATGTCACCAGCGGCGGCACAGAAGGAAATATGTATGGCCTCTATGTCGCCCGCGAGATGTTCCCGGAAGGTATCTGCTATTTTTCCGAGGACACCCATTACAGCGTGGCGAAAATTCTCCGCCTCCAGCACATGCGCAATATCATGATCAAGAGTCAGCCTGACGGGCAGCTTGATTACGATGATCTCCGCGAGACGCTGCGCATTCATCGCGATGTGCCGCCGATCATCTTCGCCAATATCGGCACTACGATGAAGGGCGCGACGGACGACATCGCGAAAATTCGCAACATGATGGACGATCTCGCGATTCAAGATGGTTACATCCACGCGGATGCTGCCTTGAGCGGAATGATCCTGCCATTCGTCGAGCATCCGCAGCCGTGGGATTTCGCTGACGGCGCGGACAGCATCTCCATCAGCGGGCACAAGCTGCTCGGCTCGCCCCTGCCTTGCGGCGTGGTGATGGCGCTAAAGAAAAACGTGGATCGCATCGCGCGTAGCATTGAATACATCGGCGCACTGGACACAACCATCGCCGGATCGCGCAGCGCGATTTCCCCGTTGTTTCTTTGGTATCGGCTGCGCTCTCTCGGTCGCGATGGCGTAGCACTGTTGGTGCGTCGCAGCCTTTTTCTCGCGGACTATGCCATTGAAAAACTCAAGGCCGTCGGTATCGCCGCCTGGCGACATGAGAACTCCCTGACCGTGGTGTTTCCGCGCCCACCGGAGGCGATGATGAAAAAATGGATCATCGCTCCGAAGAAAGGCGTCGGCCACATCATCACGCTGCCGCATGTCACGGAGGCAGTGATTGATGAGTTCGTCGCCAATTTCGCACAGGCACTTTCAACTCAACCCCACGCCAACTCATGAAACAAATCACCGTGTTGGTGCGCAATGAAATCGGCGCTGCTGCGGCCATCGCTTCCGCCTTGGCGGAGCATGGCGTGAACATTGAGGAGTTCGACATTGAAGGCATCGAAGATCGCGGGGTCGTGGTGCTGAAAGTGGACAAATACGACGAAGCCCTCCGCGCCCTGCGCGACCACGGCTTCAAGGCCATCAGCCAGGATGCGTTGCTGGTGCGACTCGAAGACAAGCCGGGCGCGCTGGCTGCCGTGGCCTTGCGATTGAAGGATGCGGGCCTCGACCTGCGCTCCATGCACATCGTGCGGCGTGAGGAAGGCGTGACGCTTGCCAGTCTGGTGACCAGCGATCCGGCGCACGCGGCAGTAGTTTTGCAAGATGTCGTGGTCGTGGAGCCGCCGAAATGAGGCGGGCGGTTTCGGTTTGGAATCGTTGACAAACCCTCAAACCGCTTCTTTATAGGCGTCCCTCCCAACCCTATACAAAACAGCACATGGACTTTATCGCAAAACACGTCGCCGAACTATCGCCCTCACTCACGCTCTCGATCACCAGCCAGGCGAAAGCATTGAAGAAACAGGGAGTGGACGTTCTCAATTTCGGCGCAGGCGAACCCGATTTCAATACGCCCGCCCACATCACCGCCGCCGCGATCAAGGCCCTGCACGATCACCAGACCCGCTACACCGAGAGCGCCGGTTTGCTCGAACTCCGTGAAGCCCTCGCCGCGAAGTTGGATGTGGACAACGGCCTCAAATACGATCCTTCCCAGATCAGCGTGAACTGCGGCGCGAAGCACTCTTGCTACAACGCCATTCTCGCCGTGTGCAATCCAGGCGATGAAGTCATCATCCCAGCTCCCTATTGGACCAGCTATCCTGAGATGGTCAAACTCGTCGGCGCCGTGCCAGTGATCGTAGAAACCACCGCTGCGAGCGGCTGGAAAATTACACCTGAGCAGTTTGAAGAAGCCATGTCGCCGCTGACCAAGATGATCATCATCAACTCACCCGGCAACCCTACCGGTGCGGTTTATACAAAAGAAGAGATGGAAAAGCTCGCCGAAATCGCCGTGGGCGAAGGCATCCTCATCCTGTCTGACGAGATTTATGAAAAGCTCGTCTATGGCGAAACCAAGCACATCAGCATCGCCTCGCTCAGCAAGGAAGTCTATGATCACACGATCACGATCAACGGCTTCAGCAAAGCCTACGCGATGACCGGCTGGCGTCTCGGCTACACCGCCGCGCCCAAAGAAATCGCCACCGCCATCGACACCATTCAAAGCCACACCACCAGCAACCCCACTACCTTCGCCCAGTTCGGTGCCATTGCCGCGTTGAACGGCGACCAGCAAGTCGTGGCCGATATGCGCGAGGAGTTCAATGTGCGCCGCGAGTTCATGCTCGATCGCTTGAGCAAAATCAAAAAGGTCAAAGTCGTCGAGCCACAAGGCGCGTTCTATTTCCTCGTGAACATCGAACCCATCGGCATCAAGTCTGTGAACTTCGCCGAGAAACTTCTCAGCAAGCAAAAGGTCGCCGTCGTTCCC
>JAYVQB010000397.1:0-5227 GCA_043757085.1 Verrucomicrobiota bacterium | reverse complement strand
AGGCGGCTTCGCATTCATATTGATTGGTGCAGTTGCCGAACCCGGCTTCGTCCATGGTCTTGACCATGCTGAGCACGCGGCTGTGTTTCTCCGGCTGGCCTTGGGGCAGGGTGTTAAGCTGACCAGCCTTGGCAGCGACGAAGAGCATGGCGCTGGCGTTCTTGCATGCGGCGACACACGCACCACAGCCGATGCACTCGGCGGCATCCATCGCGGAGTCGGCATCTTCTTTTGAAATCGGAAGCGCATTGGCATCTTGCGCAGAACCGGTGCGGACGCTGATGAAACCACCTGCGCGCATGATGCGGTCGAACGAACTGCGATCAACGGCGAGGTCTTTGATGACGGGGAAGGCTTTGGCGCGGAAGGGTTCGATCCAGATGGTGTCACCGTCCTTGAACATGCGCATGTGAAGCTGGCAGGCGGTGGTGCCGCGACGTGGGCCGTGCGGGACTCCGTTGATGACGAGCGAGCAGGTGCCGCAGATGCCTTCACGGCAATCGTGATCGAAGGCCACAGGATCGCCGCCGGAGTTAATGATGCGCTGGTTCACGATGTCGAGCATCTCCAGAAACGATGCGGTTTCCGGGATGTCGTTGGCTTTGACATCTTGGAACGAGCCTTTGGCGTTGGTGCTCGATTGACGCCAGATTTTCAGGGTTAGGTTGAGGGGGCGGGACATGGCGGGGAAGGGGATTAGAGAGTAGAGCTTTAGAGCTTTAGAAAAATGTGAAGTGATTGAGTGGCTTAGGTTCTAATGATCTTCTGTTCTAAGGCTCTTCAAACATAGCTTCTGACGGCGAGATGCATTTCCTCGTATTGCAGCGGTTCCTTATGCAACACCGGTTTGGCGGTGTCGCCAGTGAACTGCCAGGCGGCGACGTAGGAGAAATTTGCATCATCGCGTTTGGCTTCGCCAGCTTGGCCTTGCTTCGCAGCTTCATCTTCTTTGGTATATTGATACTCGGTGCGGAAATGTCCGCCGCAGCTTTCTTCGCGATGCAGGGCGTCGATGCACATCAGCTCGGCGAATTCGATGAAGTCGGCGACGCGACCAGCCTTTTCGAGTTCCTGATTGAATTCCTCCCCTGTGCCGGTGACATGGACATCGCTCCAGAATTCTTCGCGCAATGCGGGGATGCGTTGCAAAGCTTTCTGCAAGCCCTCGCGATTGCGCGCCATGCCGCACTGATCCCAGACCAGCAAACCGAGTTCGCGGTGGAAGCTGTCCACGGTGCGCTTGCCCTTGATTGAGAGGAGGCGCTTGGTGCGCGCGGCAACTTCGTTTTCCGCTTCGGCAAATGCGGGGTGATTGGTGCCGACTGCGCCGGGCTTCTGAGTCGCGAGATAGTTTGCGATAGTGGAAGGAATAACAAAGTAACCGTCCGCAAGTCCTTGCATGAGCGCGCTGGCACCGAGGCGATTCGCGCCGTGGTCGGAGAAGTTCGCCTCGCCGAGCACATGAAGGCCTGGGAGATTGCTCATCAAATTGTAATCAACCCAGAGGCCGCCCATGGTGTAGTGAACGGCGGGATAGATGCGCATCGGCTGCTCATAGGCGTTCTCGCCAGTGATGCATTCATACATGTTGAAGAGGTTGCCGTATTTTTCTGCAACCACTGCCTTGCCGAGCTTGCGCAGTTCTGCTTCGGACAAATTCTTGCCGCCGGCTTGGTCGCGACCGTAACGCATGATGGCATCGGCAAAGTCGAGATAGACGCCGAGACCGCTGGGGCCGACGCCGCGCCCTTCGTCGCAAGCTTCCTTCGCGGAGCGACTGGAAATATCGCGCGGCGCGAGATTGCCGTAGCTGGGATATTTCCGTTCGAGATAGTAGTCGCGATCTTCTTCCGCGATTTCTTGCGGCGGCTTTTTGCAGTCTTCTTTTTTCTTCGGCACCCAGACGCGACCGTCGTTACGGAGGGATTCGGACATCAGTGTAAGTTTGCTTTGATAATCGCCACTGACCGGAATGCAGGTCGGGTGAATCTGCGTGTAACAAGGGTTCGCCATGAATGCGCCCTTGCGATGCGCGCGCCAGATGGCGGTGGTGTTGCAGCCCTTCGCGCTGGTGGAAAGATAGAAGACATTGCTGTAACCGCCGGTGCAGAGTAAGACGGTATCGCCCGCGTGGCTGGTGACTTTTCCCGTGACCAGATCACGCACCACGATGCCCTTGGCGTGTCCGTCCACGATGACCAGTTCCAGCATTTCTGTGCGGCTGAACATCTCCACGTTGCCGCGAGCGATTTCTTTGTTCAATGCGGAATACGCCCCGAGCAAAAGCTGCTGCCCAGTCTGGCCGCGCGCGTAAAATGTGCGGCTAACCTGTGCGCCACCGAAGGAGCGATTGGCGAGAAGTCCACCGTATTCGCGAGCGAGGGGCACGCCTTGCGCAACGCATTGGTCGATAATTCCGGCGCTGACTTCGGCGAGACGATAGACATTTCCCTCACGGGCGCGGAAGTCGCCACCTTTGATGGTGTCGTAAAAAAGACGATGCACCGAGTCGCCGTCGTTCTGATAGTTCTTCGCGGCGTTGATGCCGCCTTGGGCCGCGATACTGTGGGCGCGACGAGGAGAATCTTGGAAGCAGAAGCACTTCACTTTGTAACCCATCTCGGACAGTGATGCCGCAGCGGAGGCTCCGGCGAGACCGCTGCCGACGATGATCACGGTGTATTTGCGCTTGTTGGCGGGATTGATGAGCTTGGAGTCCTGCTTGTGCTTCGACCACTTTTGCGAAAGCGGACCAGATGGTATTTTGGCATCGAGTGACATGGCGTTGAGAAAGGTGGGGTCGGACTATTTTACAAAGTGGAGGAGAACCGCAATCGGGATGGAGCAGTTGCCGATGAGAATGACTGCGGCGAAAATCTGGCCAAGCGCCCTATATATAGGCTGGGTGCGCTCCGTGGCGATGCCGAGCGTTTGGAAGATGCTGCTGACGCCGTGGCTGAGATGCGAGCAGAGCAGGGCAATCGCGATGATGTAAAAGATGGACGCCGGCAGCCAGGAGAAACCGGCTACGACCATCTTATAGACATCATGAACCGTCTCGCCGTGGAGACTGGTCATGTAAGTCCCGTAGTCATTGCCCGCGTGGACGGTGAAGTGAAGCAGATGGTAAATGATGAAGGCCAGGATCGTCAGGCCGCTGAGGATCATGATGCGCGAGGACTTGCTGGCCTGGATGGTCGCGGGATGTCCGTAACGCGACTGGCGGGCGGCGCGATTTTCCGCAGTGAGTTTGATGGTCAGCACCACATGAATCACGACCGCAGCGAGCAACCCAGCGCGTGCAATCCAGACGCCCATGCCGTGGCCGACCGTTTGGAGGAAGTGTCCGTATTCATTGATCGCATCCGGCCCAACGAAGATGAGGAGATTGCCGATCATGTGGCCGAGGACGAAGACCACCAGCACTGCGCCGGTGAGGGCCACGAGAAGCTTCTTGCCAATGGAGGAATTTAAAAATGCTGCGGATGACTTCAACAATGCGCTCATAAGTGATTCTGCTTATGTCTATGATACGAGCGCAAAAGGCAAGGAGAGGCGAGGAAAATCTTCCGACAGTGTGGTTCTTGATTCATGCCAAGTTTGGGGCAATGAAGAGGGCATGTTCCGCTGCCTGCTCCTATTTTGCGCCATGGTCATCACTTCTTGCGATTCGGGAAGTCCCGGCACGCTCTCGCTCAGCGCGTTTGAGGGGCCGGAGGGTGAGGCGGTCGTGCGCCACCTCATCGCGCACCAGCCAGTGATCGATCCCGAGGTGCCAAAAAATTATTGCGTCGTTGCCGGGCCGAAGCTTCACAGCGTGAGCATGGAGTTCGTCCGGCGGATGAGCGACATCAAGGTGCGCTTCGTCAGCGGCGAGGTGCTGACCATGCGCGACCCGGATAAAACGATTATTGATCCCAGCAGCGGCTTGCCGCCCGTCACGCTCCAGATCACGGAGATCAAACGCGCAAGCGATGGCGGATTCGATGTGGTGGCCGGCTGGGCTTGGAAGAAGATATTTGAGCGTCGTCATTACAAGTTGGTGAAGAAAGGGACGGGCTATGATGTCGTCGAGGGTGAGCGGATTGAAGGGAATTATGTTCCGCCGTCGCCGTGAGATTCATTAACAGAAACTTGTAGTTGCCGACGCAAGGAGGCACTGAAATGGATGCTGTTGGCTATGTCCGCGATGTGGAGTAAGAGCCTCCTAACGTCGGCTGCTACTGGGCGCAGATGTCACGCTTAAGCGTGAACACCGAGCTTATTCCCCAGTCCCAGTGACCATTAAGCGCTCTAAGTCCACGCGTTGTTGTTCGCATTCTTCCTCAGTCATGCGACGAGGGACGGTGAATGGATTCGCGAATTCGATCTCGACTTTGGAAAAGGGCAGGGGCAACAGGAAGCCATCCCAAGTGTGGAAGCGGAGGGCGCGATCGTAACGAATGTGAACCGGCATGATCGGGGCGCCGGAGAGTTGTGCGAGCTTGATGACGCCCATGTTCATGCGATAGCGCGGGCCGCGCGGGCCATCGGGTGTGATGCCAATGTCGTGCCCAGTCTTGATGTAGCCCACGAGTTCGATCATGGCTTTCGCGCCGCGCTTGGAACTTGATCCGCGCACCGGTTTGAGTCCGAAATCTTGGCAGGCTTCGGCGATGACTTGTCCGTCGCCGCTGGGGCTGGTGAGGAATGCGCCCTCCTGTCCGGGCAGGCAATTCTGCCGGAGCCACGGAATGAGAAACATGCGGTTGTGCCAGAAGACCCAGATGTGTCGGCGATCAGTCGGGTAAGCCATCCCGGCATGGTTGATGACGCGATATTTTAACGTGTTGCCAATAGCGCGAATCAGCCAGGCGACTGGCTTGCCGGGATTCTTGAGTCGGATTTTGGCCACGCGGGTGATCTTAATTGCGGATCAAAGATACTCCACTTCATGCAGTCGGCGCGTCAGGCCAGTGAGCTTTTCCATGCGCTCGGCGTAAAGGGCGACATTAGCGGCGTTGGGTTTGCAGCGGGTGCTTTCGTCGAGCGTTACGAGTCGCGTGGTGAGTTCTTCGATGGTCTTCACTTTGCCGGCGGGCTTCAATGCAGCAAAAGCCGCCTGCACTGCCGCGCCCAATGCTGCACCTTCAGCAGTGGCCAAGGTGACGACTTCTGCATTGAAGACATCGGCGGCGATTTGTCGCCACGTCGGACTTTGCGAGCCACCACCGGTGAGTCGGATTTC
>JAYVQB010000396.1:0-5234 GCA_043757085.1 Verrucomicrobiota bacterium | reverse complement strand
GGCGGCGCGCCCGCAGGTTTCGCTCCGCGGAAAGTGACCTCATACGGATAGCGCGGTTTTTTCCCGAAGCCGATGCGGAAGCCGAGCGGCTCGTATTTTCCGGGCGTCGCGGCGATGGCGAGCGCGAGCTGCTCGCCTTCGCGCACGTCGAGCGCGACTTTTCCGCCATGCACCGTCGGGCTGTAGCGGCAGTGGCCGAGCGCATCGTAAGCGACGAGCGTCGCGCGCCAGTCGGAGCTTTCGCTTTCATCGACGATGCCGGCGAAGTTCACCGCGACCGTTTTCGCGTCAGGCACGAGGTCGATAATGTTCACGCCATACTGCCGCGGAGCGTGAGAGTGGATCGGCTTCCACCAGCCTGTGCGATCGGCGACCGGCTCGAGCATGACGCGATGCGACGGCACGCCGGAGCTGTGTCGCACGAGGTCGCGCAGCTCTTTCTGCTGAAAGAATTGATTCTGAAAATCCCACGCGACCATGCGCGCCGCGAGTTCGCCGATGATGTCGCCGAAGCCAGCGACGCCGTCTTTCCAAATGCCCCGCTCGACACCGAGCCGCATGATCGTCTGGAAAGGATCTTCGAGAGCGCCGTCCTTCTCGTTGCGTTTGCAGGCGGGCCAGATCGCGTAGGGAAACTCGCTGCCGAAACGCGGGTGCTCGGCGAGCACTTGGAGGAACGGCCACGAGCCGTAGTTGTGGCGCGAGGAGTTCAGCTCGTAGTGCGCGCGGCCCGCGTAGTGCCCAAGCACGGGCGGATACGCGGGCATGAATTGGTGCGTGCTCCAATTCGCATGGCACTCCCAAAACCAGCCGACGAGCGGCGAATCGCGGAAGCCTTTAGAATAAAACTGCACCGAGTGCGTGAACTCGTGGATGACGACACTGCTGCCCGGGCCGAGCGCGTCCGGGTGCATGACCACGTTCTCGCCGCCAAAGGCGAAACCGTCCTTGTGCTTCGCGAGACCGGTGCCGGTGATATAGACGTTGATCTTGTGCGGAGTAGGCTCGGCAGCCATCGGCAGCGGCGCGCCAATCGAGCCGAGGTGCGTCCAGGCTTTTTCAAACCATCGCTGCTGGCGCGGCAAAAACTCCGCGTCCTCGAAGACCGCCTTGCCCGAGCCTTCACGGTCGTTGCCGTAGTAAAACGTGAAGTGATCGCTCTCGACGATGTTCGCGTCGGCCTTGGTGTAGGGCTTATATTCGGGCGCGTAAGGTTTCGCCTCGGTGCGCTTCACCGTGGCCACGCGCGCGGCTTCGAGCTTCTCCGCGAGCGCGCGGTCCTCGGGGGTGAGCGCTTTCGCCGGATAGCTGCGGAGGCGAAAGTCATCGCGCACCACGATGAGCGCGGCGTCCGAAAATTTGTTATCCTCGCAGCGCAGCTCGACGAACGCGCCTTTCACCTCGCGCGGCCAGTCCTGCATCGGCTCCTTGAATTCCTCGAAATGCCATGCCCGCATCTCCCGCCCGGCGGCGAGCGCCTTCCCCTGCTCGATGCGGAGCCGCTCAGTATCGAGCACGGAGAGCTGAGCGAAGGCTGCGGACGAAAACGCCGCGAGCGCCGCGAGGGCGAGAGTGGGATTAAGTCGGCAACGTAACTTCATTGCGATGGATGATGGGGAAGCAAAAGGGTGACTGCAAGCCCAATCGGCGGCGAAGAAGCGGCGCGGCTACTGGACTTTGAGAAAGGAGCCGGGCAAGGATTTTTCGCATGTCTTCAACTTGTATCCTGCATGGAACTATAGCATCATTGTTGCTGCATTTCGGGTTGCGACAGATTGATGGGCCACACTTTGTGACTTCCGCATCTGTAGATCACGGAATCGCCTATAAGAAAAATCGGGCCACATGATTTTACCGCTTGCATCAGCGCATTGTTTGCTTAATTACCCCTCCCCTTGTTTCAGGCGCAGGTAGCTCAGTGGTAGAGCAGTTGGCTTTTAACCAATTGGTCGTGGGTTCGAATCCCACCCCGCGCACCACAACAAGACCAAAAAATTTAGCGCGGGTAGCTCAGCGGTAGAGCAGTTGGCTCTTAACCAATTGGTCGTGGGTTCGAATCCCACCCTGCGCACTGGTCTGTCGGGTGAAGTGCCGCAACATTTGGCACATGCCCATGAAAATCGTGATTGCCACGCGCAATAAATCCGCTAGAATCGCGCTCCTTTTTTGCCCGTTGCATTACGGACATTAACCTCCACGCCAACGCACTACAACGCCCACCCTATGTCATTCCTTCTTAATTACGGCATCTATCTTTCCATCATCCTCGCGATTCTGGGCCTAGGATACGCCATGATGCTCATCAAGAAAATCATGTTGTGCTCGCCAGGCAATGAAGCGATGAAACGCGTGGCTGCTGCAATTCAAGAAGGCGCGAAAGCTTACCTCAGCCGCCAAGTGCGCGCCGTCAGCATCATCGCCATTATCATTACGGTTCTGCTTTTCCTGTGGAAGCGAAACACCGACCATGCCTTTGCGGTGCCTGTCGGATTTCTCGTCGGCGCTGTGTGCTCGATGATCGCAGGCTTCATCGGCATGCGCATCGCAGTCGTTGCCAACGTTCGCACGACTCAAGCCGCAACTGAGGGGCCAACTCCAGCGCTGCGTGTCGCTTTCAATGGCGGCGCGGTCACGGGTCTGCTCGTCGTCGGTCTGGCATTGCTCGCGGTGTCCGTGTTTTATCTGGCAATGGGCGGCGGCGCGGTGGCGATTGATTCGCTGGTAGGCCTCGCACTTGGTGCTTCTCTGGTCAGCGTATTCGCTCGACTCGGCGGCGGCATTTACACCAAGGCGGCGGATGTCGGCGCTGACTTGGTTGGCAAAAACGAAAACGCCCTTAATGAAGACGATCCACGTAATCCGGCGACCATCGCCGACAACGTGGGCGATAACGTCGGCGACTGCGCAGGCATGGCGGCGGACGTTTTTGAAACTTATGCGGTCACTTTGATTGGTGCGCTTCTTGTGGCCTCGCTCACCTTGAAAGGCGTCGGCGCAGCGCTGATTTATCCCTTCCTACTCGGCGGCATTTCCATCGTCGGCGCGGTGCTTGGCATCCTGTGGGTCAATCTCCGTCAAGGTTCCGCGACAGCCATGCTCATGCAAGCGGTCGGTATTTCCGCCGTCGTCACCGCAGTGACAGCATGGCCGATCACACAGTCGCTTTTCAATAACATTGATTTTGTGAAACTTGGAATCAAGGAGGCCAACCGATTCACTTCTGTAGGTCTTTACTGCGCGGCCTTGATCGGCCTCCTGCTCACTGCCGCAGTTGTCGTCATCACGAATTACTACACGGCCACACAATACGGCCCCGTGCGCAAGATCGCCAAGGCCAGCGAGACCGGCCCCGCCACCAACATCATTGCTGGCATCAGCATCGGCAATTACGCAACCGCGATGCCGGTCATACTCATCTGCGCCTCCATCGCGGGCGGCTTTATGCTCGCCGGACTTTACGGTATCGCCATTGCTGTCATGAGTATGTTAAGCATGGCGGGCATCATCGTCTCGCTCGACGCTTTTGGCCCCATCACCGACAACGCGGGCGGCATTGCCGTGATGAGCGAACTCCCTGAAGAAGTGCGCGCCATCACAGACGGCCTCGACGCCGTGGGCAACACCATGAAGGCCGTCACCAAAGGCTACGCCATTGCCTCTGCAGGAGTCGCCGCGCTGGTTCTCTTCGGCTCGTTTTATCTCGAACTTGAAAAGCATCTCGGACACGCCGTTGAGTTTTCCCTCAAGGATCCTTATGTCATCATCGGCCTCTTCCTCGGAGGATTAATGCCCTTCCTCTTCACCGCCATGAGCATGAATGCCGTGGGCAAAGCCGCCGGCGCTGTCGTGCTCGAAGTGCGTCGTCAAATCACCGCCAAGCCCGGCATCCTCACCGGAGCAGACACTCCAGAATACGCCACCTGCGTGGACATCGTGACCAAGGCTGCCTTGCGTGAAATGATCCTGCCTGCGCTGCTGCCGCTGGCTGGAGTCTTGATCGTCGGCATGATTCCCGTCCACGGTTATCACGTCCTCGGCGGCGTGCTCATGGGCACCATCGTCACCGGACTCTTCCTCGGTCTCAGCATGACCAGCGCAGGCGGTGCCTGGGACAATGCGAAGAAATATATCGAAGAAGGCAATCACGGCGGCAAAGGCAGCGATGCCCACAAAGCCGCCGTCACTGGCGACACCGTTGGCGATCCCTACAAAGACACCAGCGGCCCTGCGATCAATCCGATGATCAAGGTCGTGAACATCGTTGCCATACTGATCATTCCGCTGTTGTTCTGAGAAGTGTCGCGGTGATTTCCTCGATAACGAGGCAAACTCACGCGATCAAAATCGAACGGGCGCAATCACTTCACAATCTGCAACTGCAAAGCCTCAGTATCCTTCCGCATGTTGAGGGCCATCTCTTCGGTGACCCAGCCATGACCAGAAAACAACCAGAAGCCAAAAATCACACAATTGATGGTGAGGACATGCGCCGCCCATTTCCAATGCGGTGATGCGAGCCTTTCAGGATTTCTTTTCTTCCAACGCGTGAAGGCGTCGAAGATATTGAACAAGACGGCGTGGTAGATGCCGTAAAGAATGTAATACCACGTAATGCCGTGCCACAGGCCCATGCAGCCGAATGAGACGAAGTAACCCAGGTTCGCGGGAGTCTCGCGCTTCTTAAACCACTTACCCTTTACCGCAGTCAGAAGAAAGCGCGTGTAAATATGATCGCGGAACCAGAAAGACAGGCTCATGTGCCAGCGGTTCCAAAAGTCCCGGATGTTCCGCGCAGCGAAGGGCTTGTAAAAATTCACCGGGCAGGTGACGCCAAACCAGCGCCCCACGCCGATGGCGAAGGCGCTGTAACCGGCAAAGTCAAAGAACAACAGGGCACTGTAGGCGTAGGCATACTCGATGGCACCGATGAGTCCCGCAGTCTTTTGCACATGATGCACCAACTGGCGGTCAAGCACATGAGCGATGACAAATTTATACAGCAGACCGCGGAAGACAAGATGCACACCCGCATCGATGTCGTCCCAAAACTTTTCCGCGCTGCGTGGCGCACGCCATTCTTTCTGAAAGCGCCGGAACCGGTCGATTGGCCCCGCGGAGATCGTCGGAAAGAAAAAAATGAAGACCATGAAATCCAACACACCGACCTCGGCCAATACGCCGTCGGCTATCATCCAAAGCACATCCAAGGTGCGGAACGTGACATAGGAAATGCC
>JAYVQB010000395.1:0-5332 GCA_043757085.1 Verrucomicrobiota bacterium | reverse complement strand
CGGCCCCCGCTCCCGGCAATGTGGCCAAAGCCTTGCAGTAGCTGCACTTGATGATGCCTGTTGCCATATCGCAATCGTCCGCGCGCAGCACGGAGCCGCAGTTGGGGCATTTCAGTGAAACGGGAGCGGGCATGGATGAAGGGGAGCGGAGATTAACCTAAAAAGAAAAATTGAACCACGGATAAACACTAATGAACACTGATACTGACTGAGTTTTGAAAATGCTGAATTTTGCCTGCCGGGTGAATCTGAAAATCTTCATAAGTTTTTGATTGCCCGTGTTCATTTGATTCGCTTTGCTCACCCTTCGGGCAGCTTGAGGCTGTCTATCTCGCTGTGCTCGGTTGTGGTTCTCATTCCCGGATTTAGGATATCGACGACTCAAGAGTGAGCCGTCTCCTTGGAAGTCGTTGCGCTCAGTTCTTGTTCGAGACGTGCTTCAAAAATGTATCGCGCACGCTGTCCGGCTGAATCGTGGATTTGCGGGCAATGCTAACCAGCCAGCCGTTCAGCGCACCGCGACCACGTTCGGCCTTGATGAATTTTTCAATGTCGGGCCGGACCTTGTCGAGCGGGGTGGAGGTGCCGGGCCTCTTGGCTTCGCAAAGGATCAGCATATAAACCGGGCCGATTTCGAGGACTTTGCTGATGCCGCCTGGCTTGAGTGAGAAGGCGACTTCGGCGATGCTTTTGTCCAAGGTCGAACGCTCAATGAAATCAGCACTGCCGCTCTCTCCGCTCCATGAGCCTCCGTTGGCCGCGCGGCTATCCTGGGAATACGTGCGGGCCATCTGGGCGAATTCCGCGCCACCGGAGATTTTGGTGCGGATTTCCTCGACGATTTTTTTCTGGGATTCCGGGCTGGCGGCACTATCGCCAGATGGATATTTTGGAATCGTGATGGTGCTCATCTTGATGTAATCCTTGTCGCGGAATTTTTCGGAGTTCTTGCTGTAAAAAGCATCGACCTCAGCCGGAGTAGGCGGGGTCAATCCCTTGAGCTGACGTTGCTTCATGACCTGAACGATGATCATTTTTTCCTGCAGGTCGCGGAATCTCTTGAGGGTCATTCCGCTCTTGGTTAGCTCAAAGATGAACTTGTCGCGGTCACCGCCGAAGTTCTGGCGCACGATGTTGTTGATCTCGTCTTCCACATATTCCGGCTTGATGGTGCCGCCCATTTTTTCGAACTCGCTGAGCACCAGTTCGCGTTCGATGAGGGCGTCGAGCGATTTGTCGTGCAACTCAGACAGCCGGGACTGCTGTTCGGCGGTGTCACGGATGGTCATACGAATCATCTGCTCCTGAGCTTCCACCGCCTCGCGAACTTCCGAGCGGGTAATAACTTTGCCATTCACCACCGCGGCAATTCCATTGACGCTGGCTCCCATGCTAAGCGGGCTGCACAGATGCATGAAGATCAGTGATAAAAAGGAGATGGTCAGGAGGCGGGTTTTCATGGTCGGAAATTTCGTAACATTTGCAGACATTCACGCAACATTAGGGTCTGCTCTGTGGCTGTCAATCTGGGAAACTTTCCTCCAATGAGCACGTGGTGGTGGTTGCGTGTCAGCATGAGTTTTCCCGTCTTGATTTCCACGGCGCTGATGCCTGCGTGGGCTGCGGCCAGCCGGATGGCAGCGCACAAAAGAAGATTGACCACGGCGGGCGGGAACACGCCAAACTGGTCGCGCCAGTCGCGTTCGATTTGGTCGAGTTCCTTTCTCAGCATGACCTCGCCCAGCGCGCGATACGCTCCGATACGCGCCCGCGCATCCTCGATAAAATGAACGGGCAGATATGCTGGCGCGAGCCGCGGGTCGCCGCCTGCCTCGGCGAACTGCGCCTCACTGAGGCAAAGGAAATCCGTGTGCAAACTGACCTCGACTGGCGGTGCGGCACGTCGTCCCTGCATTCGCGCAGTCGTGGTCTTGAGCATCTGGCAATAAAGATCAAAGCCCACGGCAGCGATGTGTCCGCTCTGCTCGGTGCCGAGAAGATTGCCAGCGCCGCGAATCTCCAGATCGCGCATGGCAATCTTGAAGCCGCTGCCGAGCGCGGTGTATTGCTTGATGGCGTTCACTCGCTTCCGCGCATCGCCTTGCGTCATCAAATCGCGCGGCAGCAGGAGATAAGCATGGGCGCGTTCGCCGCCGCGACCGACCCGACCGCGCAACTGATAGAGATCAGCCAGTCCAAACCGATCCGCGCGGTCAATGATGATCGTGTTGGCGTTCGGGATGTCCACGCCGCTCTCGATAATGGTCGTGCAGACCAGCACATCGGCCTCGCCATTGACGAAGGTTTGCATCACATCTTCCAGCAGCGTGGCTTCCATTTGTCCGTGACCGATGAGCACCCGCGCCTGTGGGCAAAGCGCCTCGATCTTGGATTTCATTTTCTCGATGCTCATGACGCGGTTGTGCAAAAAGAAAACTTGGCCGCCGCGCTCGATCTCCGCATTGATCGCATCGCGCATGATGCGCTCGTCATAGCCGCAAACAGTGGTCTGCACCGGATGACGGTTCGGCGGCGGTGTCTCCAGCGTGGACATGTCGCGCATTCCCATGAGGGCCAGATAAAGCGTGCGCGGAATCGGCGTGGCGCTGAGCGTGAGCACATCCACGAGGCGAAAGATTTCCTTGAAGCGCTCCTTGTGTTTCACGCCGAAGCGTTGCTCTTCATCGACCACCGCGAGACCGAGATTCTTGAAATGCACATCCTTGGAGATCAAGCGATGCGTGCCGATCACGATGTCAACGCTGCCGTCTTGGATGGCCTTGATGATCGCGCGTTCCTTCTTCGGTGGCGTGAGGCGACTGAGCATCTCCACGGTCACAGGATAATCCGACATGCGCTCGCGAATGGTCTGCCAATGCTGTTGCGCGAGCACGGTTGTTGGCACGAGGATCGCGACTTGCCGCCCGCTCATCACCGCTTTGAACGCGGCGCGGATGGCGACCTCTGTTTTGCCAAAGCCGACATCGCCGCAGAGCAGGCGATCCATCGGTTTCTCAATTTCCATGTCGAGTTTGATTTCATCGGTGGCGCGAAGCTGGTCGGGTGTTTCGCGATAGAGAAAGGATTGCTCAAACTCAGTTTGCCATTTCGTGTCTGGCGGATGCGCGAAGCCCTTGAGTGTCTGGCGCTGCGCTTGCATGGAGAGCATTCGCGCGGCGAATTCCTCGACGCTGCGCTCCGCCTTGACCCGCGTGCGTTGCCAACGGGCATCGCCGATTTTATTGAGCGGCGGAGCTTTGCCACCGACTCCGACGTATCGCGAAACCAGATGCGCCTGTGAAAGCGGGACGAAGACTTTTGCTTCATCGGCATACTTGATGACGAGGACTTCTTCACGCTGTGCGCCCTCGCGAATCTGGATGCCGGCGAATTTGCCGACACCGCAATCGGCGTGAACCACCAGATCGCCTTCGCGCATCTCGCGTAGCATGTCCCGCGCCTGACGCAAGACTTGCGCTTCATCGAGCTTTGAACCACGCACGCGCCGCGTGTGCTGGTGTCGTCCAAAAATTTCCGCGCCGGACACAACGGCGATTTTTACAAAAGGAAGCGTGAAGCCGCGATGCAATGGGCCGAGTGTGAGTTCGATGCCGTGTTGTGTGATCCAGGGCTTCGTCGCCAATTCCTCGAATCGTTCCCGTTCGCCATCATTGTGGAAGAAGGCGACCACGCGCCAGTCATCGCGACGCCATTCCTCAATCTGTTTTGTAAATTGCGCGCGCCTGACTTCGTTGAGCACGAAATCGCCCGCATGAAAAACTCCGAGCGGGTTCTCGAAAATCGCGCAGGAGAAATCTTCCACGATGTCGTCTTCTATCGCGCCGGAAGTGATGATGACTTGTCTGCGCGATGCAGTGATTTTCTTTTCAGGCTCAATGACGACGACCAGATCGTCGGGGCTGATGTAATCGCTCACCTTGGCTTTCGCGCCTGTAAGTTCGGGCTGGCCGAGCAGGATGGTGACTTGCTCGAACTTCTGCACAGAAGTTTGCGTGTGAATATCAAAGGCGCGCAGGGATTCGATAGCATCATCGCCAAACTCAATGCGCAACGGTTCTTCGGCCTGCCAAGGGAACACATCCACGATTCCGCCGCGTCGCGCAAACTGGCCGCGCTCAGTCACGACGGGATTGCGCTCGTAGCCTGCATGCGTGAGTTCATTGAGCAGCGATTCGACCTCGATCTTTAATCCTGTTTGCAAATGTCTGCGTCGGGAGTCGAGTTCACTTTGCAGGGGAACTTCCTCGTCGAGGCTGTCGGCGCAGATGACGATGAGGTGCTGTGGCACAGGCATGTTGCCTGTGTGTAATTCAGGCATTCTGTCTGAATCATCAGGACTGAGTGCGGGCAGAATGTCCGCACGACACACAGGCTCCAAGCCTGTGCCACTTCCGATCTTGGCGAGCACTCCGAGGCGCTCGGCCTGCGCGTCTGGATCAGGCAGCGCGTCCTCACCTTCAGCAGCGGGCAATCGCGGAAAAAATAGCGCGGGCAATCCCCATGCAGGCAACTCTCCATGAATCTGCTCCTGAGTGCGCGGGTCGGGACAGAGAATCCACACCCGCGGTTGTGGCGAGGCAATGGCAGTCAGCGCGGTGGCGAATGACCAGGCATCGCGCGTGATGTGATCCAGGGTGATCGCTTGGCCTGACCGAAGTTTCTTTTCGCATCGCGCGAACAATTTCGACCGCAGTGCTTGATCCACGATGCTCGCAGGCAGCGAAGATGGCGTAGGTGGAGATGATCCCATCTGGATTATAAAATTGGAACGATGTGATTGAGCTTTGCGTATTAGAGTGACCGAGTCGAGAAGCTACTAAAAAAGAAGGAGCGCGAGTGTGTCGCCAGACCACTCGCCTAATATCGGGTCTTCAGCGTGGCCACATTTCAAGCGGACAAATGGCGAGTAGGCTTCGCCATACGCGCGCTCCTTCTCAATCATGACTCACTTCATTCCTCCCACTTTGCCGTTGTCATTGTCTTCATTCAATGGACAATAACAATCATGTCACAGAAGATACATGCCGCCATGCGCCGCTTGCTTCACGAAATCGGCACCGTGGATGCCGTGGGCGTTGAGGAGCGCGTCGCCAAGTTCACCACGCGCAGCATCAAGAAAAAATCCAAGATCTTCGGCCTGAACCTCGCCATCAGCATGGTCGATCTCACCACGCTCGAAGGCAAAGACACGCCGGGCAAGGTCGCCTCCCTTTGCCAGAAAGCCATCACGCCCCACGAGGGCGCGGACGTGCCCAGCACCGCCGCCGTCTGCGTCTATCCCGCGATGGTGCGGCACGCCGTGAAGCATGTC